>CAZPZP010000418.1:0-4498 GCA_964591025.1 uncultured Chthonomonadaceae bacterium | reverse complement strand
CGGACGAAATTCCCTGGCTCCTTGAGAGTGCGAAGCACGGCACGGCGGAACGCCCTCCGTCTGAAGAATTTATTCTGCTGGACTCAGGCAAGAGGTCTATTATGTTCCTCGGTCATTCGGAGCGACATCGGCTTGCATGGTTTTTAATTTTCGGAGTTCAGGCCACATCAGCGCGACAATGATCACCACAAGAATTGTGCCGACACCGCCGAAAACCGTTGCGCCAACTGTCCCCATGAGACGCGCCGCAAACCCCGACTCGAACGCGCCGAGTTCATTCGATGCCCCGATAAAGACGCTGTTGACGGCAGAAACACGCCCGCGCATACTGTCGGGAGTGCGAACCATCAACAATGTACTACGTATGACAACGCTGATATTATCGAACGCGCCGAGCAGAAACAGCATAGCGAGCGACAACGGGAACGATTTCGATAAGCCAAAAATAATGGTCGCCGCGCCGAACCCCGCCACCGCGAGCAGCATGGTCATACCCGCTTTTTGGAAGGGCGGGCGGTGCGCGATAGTGAGTGCCATGAGTACGGCTCCGATAGACGGCATCGCTCGCATCCAGCCAAGCCCCACTGGTCCGACGTGCAGAATATCTTTGGCGAACACGGGCAGCAACGCCACCGCTCCCCCAAGCAATACGGCAAAGAGGTCAAGAGTGATAACGGAGAGCAGAATCGGTGAGTGTTTGAGGAAACGCATTCCCTCTTTGACCGAGTCCCATGTCGCGGCAGTACGCGCTTTGATTTCCTCTTTGCCGCGTATGTTCAAGACCGCGATCACATACGCCAGCCCAAAAAACGCATCCATAATATATACGGGCATCGCTTGCTTGCTCACAGCAATTATCAGCCCGCCAACCGCAGGACCTATTGCCGCCGAAAGCTGCCACAGATTGTTATTCCATGTGATGGCGTTGGTATAGAGTTCGGGCGGCACAGTGAGTTGAATCAGGTTGGAAGAGGCGGGACTTTGATAGGCACGGGCGATCCCGATCCCCAAAATGCACGTAAAAAATAGCCAGAGCGGGCTATGCGAGGCGGAACAAAACGCCAACAGCAGGGAGATCACGGCGAGCGACGACTTGGTAATCAGAACGATTTTGCGGCGCGACGCATGATCGGCAAGATGCCCCGCTGGAAGCGAAAGGAGAATAACAGGCGTCACTTCGACCAAGCCCATCAAGCCGAGATAAAAGGCATCGCCGGTGCGTTCGTAGAGTTCCCAGCCCAGCGCGACCCCGACCATTTGATCGCCGACGCCCGCCAGAAATCGCCCAATAAGCAGCAGGCGAAAATCGCGATATTTTAGCGCGGCATACGGATCGTGCTTGCCTGTCTGTTCTTCATTCTCCTGCGTCAAGTGCCGAGTTTCCTTTCCGATTATACCTATAGTATAGCGCATCGGAACGCGAAGGAGTAAGGAACATCACAGAGTTCCGCAAAGTCCAAAGTTTTTCCGTTGCGCCACAATTGCCTCAGACACAGCAGAATGAATTCCTCTGTTCGTGCCGTTCTACATAAGAGAGTGTGCTTCAGGGCGACAGAGACCATGACTTCTCTCAAAAGTGACCTCCACACCGACTTTATCTTTCTGCTCAAAGCCAACCGCAAAGTTGCCTTGAGTGTTGAGGACAAGTGAGCGGGACGCTCTCACTGTCTCTCTGCGACGAAGAAGGAGAACTTCTTCCGCGAGGTTGAGTTGGGAGGCAATCGCGTCAAGAGCCTCGCCCCTTGTTCTGCCGATAGCCTGTCGTCCGCCTCGCGCCGCCTTCGCATGAAAGCGTGTGCCTTGCTCCGGTGTTTCAGTTCGAGTGATTGTGATGGCATTTATTTGTTTGCCTCCTCTGTTTAGCCGACTGCGAGCGGAATACTGCTCTTGATGCGGTCATTGAACGAGACGGGCGCGGCAGGAATATTCCAGCCCTCCGGCGGGTCTTGCCATACGCCATCGGCTTTGAGCAGCGCGACCAATTCGCTGACACCGTTTTCTTGCGGAATGCCGGTTTTGACTTCGGCACGCTTGCGGTACAGCGAGATTTTGCCGCCCGCCTTGCCGACATATCCATAATCGGCGTCTGCCATCTCGCCGGGACCGTTGACGATGCAGCCCATGACCGCGATATTCATGCCCGCAAGGTGTCCTGTTGCCGCCCGAACCTGCGCCAAAACCGTCGGCAGATCGAACTTCGTGCGCCCGCATGACGGACACGCGATAAACTCGGTTTGGAAGCGGCGCAGTCCCAACGCCTGCAAAATCTCGCGGCACGCCGGAATCTCGTTGATCGGGTCTTCGGAGAGCGATACCCGAATCGTATCGCCGATTCCCTCTGCAAGCAAGGTTGCGATTCCCGCTGTTGATTTGATGCGTGCGTATTGCCCATCGCCCGCCTCCGTGACGCCAAGATGAAGCGGATAGTTCATGCCGCGCTCTTCCATTCGCTGTGCCATCAATCGGTTCGCCTGAAGCATCACCATCACACGGCTTGCCTTGAGGGAAATCACGATATTGCGGAAGCCACTGCGCTCGCAAATCTCGATATATTCCAGAGCCGACTGTACCATGCCTTCGGGTGTGTCGCCGTACATCACCGTGAGACGCTCGGCAAGCGAACCGTGATTGACGCCGATTCGCATGGCAAGGTCGCGCCGCTTGCACGCCTCGATGACGGGAAGGAGTTCGCGCTCGATGGCGGCTTGTTCTTCTTCGACTTCCATAGGCGAATAATCTATGGTGCGCTCTACGCGCTTCCGAAAGACAAATAAACCGGGATTGATGCGGATTTTGTCCACATATTTTGCGACTTCGACTGCTATATCACTGCCCTGATGGTGGACATCGGCGACAAGCGGCACATCCATATATTTGGATTTAAGCAAACGTTTGATTTCGGCAAGGCACTTCGCTTCGGCAAGATTGGGAGTCGTGACGCGCACAATCTCACTTCCGGCTTGGTGCATGGCGATAATTTGCTCGACGGCGGCGGGGACATTGTTGGTCTCCTCCGTGATCATGGACTGAATGACAACGGGATGCCCGCCTCCAATTGTCACGGCACTGTCGGTCACTCCGATACGCACGGGGCGGGTTTCGCGGCGCAGATATTCTACATTCGGCAAAGCCGACATAATAATCACCTCATTTTCTTGAGAATTAGATGGATTCAGTATAGCATACGAGGCACGATACTCAAAAAGCGCACAGCGCAAATCGGGTGTACAATGGAGGCTTGTCGAGAGCCGCGTCAGAGTTTGAGGAGCAGATCAGGGTGAGGCGCAACAAGGGCGTCTGTCGTCATTTTGTCACCGAGAGTAACCAGCGTGCCGTTTTGCTATTGACACAAGCCGAGCAAATAAACATCGGTAATCTGTTTGTGTCCCATAATTCGGGCAACCTGAAAAAGCCCGTCGTCTCGCAGGGAAACGCTGTCACTCCAAAACTGATGCGTCGCACGGTATGTCGCGACCATGTTCTCCAGAATATCGAATGCCAGCGGAACGCCTTGCAGATTGTTGGGATATTTTCTATTTGTGAAAACCCGCACGAAACCGTTTTCCGTCAGCGGGCAGGTCGCCTACCCGTACTTGCCCCCGTTTTCAAGCCAGTCCTGTGCGCGTTGGTGAAAGGGATGTTCAGGATCGTGTAGAGCGACAAGAATGTTGACATCGGGCAGGTGGATTCTCACAATTCGTCCTCCTGCAACTCCTTGATCAATTCTATCGTGATGGGTTTACCTGTCTTGTGCGATGGAACCATAATCAGCCCGTTTTTGCGCTCGGCAGTGGCAAGAAACTGTTCCCGCGACAATTCCGACGGCTCGGCTTTATCAATCGTGACGCGCAAATAGTCCTGTGGGGCAACAGGCAGTTGATGCAGACGCTCCTGAACTTCCGACAAAGTACCTTCGATTACGAAACTCATTGCCTACTCCTTCAGTGATGATAGGCTATTGTACCACAGTGCCGTCTGCCCCAAACGCAAAAAAACGCCGGAACGCAGTAGAGTGCATTCCGGCGGCGGTGAAAATTTCGGTCATCATCAACGTTTGCTCGGCATGAGGCGGAAGCCGCCGAAGGAGTGAACCGCAGGATAGCCAATCCTCAGACGACTCAAAACGGCATCCGGGTGCTTTGCCAGCATTCGCTTCCAGAGAGCCATGGAGTTGATATCAGTGTCGATGTCGTATTCGCCGGTCTCGACATCGATGACGAGAAGTTTGCCAATGTTTTCGTCGGTTTCGACAAGGGCGCGAATACGATTGGCATACAGTTCATCAGCGCGGCGTCCGGCTTCCTCACTGCTCATTCGTGGATGCGGCATGGTTTGCTTCTCCTTTTTTTGAGATGGAACTATTATACACCGAATCTCTCTGTCGTCTGCGTACCAGCCTCAAAGCGCGAACACAGCACTGCCCCGCAAACCTTTGTCTCCTGACAGCACCCACGACCAAATTCCTTGAAAAAAGTGCCGGAATGCGATGGAGTGCATT
>CAZPZP010000417.1:0-4503 GCA_964591025.1 uncultured Chthonomonadaceae bacterium | reverse complement strand
ATCGTCTCACGCCGGAACAGTTCGGGCAGCGTTTGGAGGCGTCACTCGAAAAAGTTCGCCGCAATCCTGAAATCTACAAACCTCCGAAACGCGGCGTACCCTCCTAACTTTTGCGCGTTTGGAACGTCATTTATGTTCAACACTCAATACTTGTTCTCGGTTTGCGTGAGGTACAAAACCGGCTCGGAGGTCAGTAAATATTACAGTAAATCCACTGCTGTCCTCTACTGATGGGAGCAATTCTGAGATGTTTAAAGAAAAGCCTGAACAGAAAGTTTAGAGCAGTTCGATAGACGTTTTTGCACGTTTTTTTCATGATTTAGACAAATTCACACACAATTTCTACCCAAAGGGCTTGACGGATAAGAAAAGAGCGTGTATAGTAGACAGGAGTAGGTTGTATATTATACGTACAAGGAGAATGCACTCATGACACGAGGACTGACGGAGAAGCAGCAGAAGATACTCGCCTTTTTGGAAGAGTACGTTGATGACAAGGGTTACCCGCCCAGTATTCGCGAAATTGGAAATGCGTTTCAGATTTCGAGTTTGCGCGGCGTCACCGTCCATTTGGACGCACTGGAGCGCAAAGGAATGATCAAGCGCATGAATACCTCGCGCTCGATCACGATCATCGGCAAAACTGGAGCCACTGCTCCCTCTCGCAATGTAACATTTGTTCCGCTCGTCGGTCAAATTGCCGCCGGTGTTCCGATCACCGCCACTCAAAATGTTGAGAGTTATGTTCCGGTTCCGCACGAGTTGGTTCACAATGTCAACGGTGCGTTTGCATTGCAGGTCAAAGGCGATTCGATGATCGGAGCGCACATCATGCCGCGTGATTTGGTCGTGATTAAGCCGCAGTTGACCGCAGAGAATGGCGATCTGGTCGCGGTTCTCCTTGGCGATGAGGCGACGGTCAAGCATATCCAATTTACAAATGACGGTGTCAAGCTGATCGCGTCCAATCCCGCCTATGAGCCGATTGAAGTCAAGCGCGAAGACAGTCGCATCATCGGCAAAGTTATTGGATTGATTCGCCACTATGACGGAATGCTGAACATCTAACCTCTCAAAACTCAACTTGCTACCCGTCAGGCGTCTGCTTTAATGACGGAGGAGTGTGCAGCGCGGTTCGTTTGCGGTCAAGTTTTGGTGACCAAACCTGACTTTGCCAAAGGAGACCCGCTCTGCACACTCAGATTATGCTTCTCGTACCAATCGTCGCCGCGTTTCCAGACTTCTTCACTGCTCATACGTTCGCGTGTCATGGGTTTGTCTCCTTTCGCTATTAGATGCTCATGTTGTAACTATTCAAGGTTGTTATAGTCAACTGCCCAAACTGCCCTCTGACCTCCTCCTGCAAGAGTGGAACATAGAGCCGCAAGGTGTTTTTGAGCGCAAATTCCGACAAGGGTGAACCGTTATCTCATGTTACCACAGGGGTGACCTTACTCTCAATGCGTTAGGGGAAACGGTGCATGGAAGTTGGCATGATATAAAGTGAGAGGACAACCGCCAATCCGAAAATCAGGACATATTGAAGCCGGATTCCGCGCCATCCCGACGCCAAACGCACGACAAAATAGAAGATATAAAGGAGCCACGCGGCAAGCGACATCAGCGTATGGGCATCGCCAAACCATGTGGCGAGTGCAAACTTCGGGCTTGCCGTCATCACTTGAACGAAGCCAAGCGTGATGCCGAGAGTAAGCAGGGGCAGGGCATAGGCGACGGAATGGAATGCAGTTCGGTCAAGCGTATCGAGCGGAGGCAGTCGCCGAAATAATCCGCCGACCTGCCGCTGTTTGAGCAGGTGATTCTGGACAAGATAGAGCAATGCCGCGCCAAACGCAATCACAAACAGGGCAAAACTAAACAAAATTGCCAGAACGTGCAGACTGACCAGACGATTCGCGATAATCTGGGCTTCCGTGACAGGAGCGCGAAACAGCAGCAATCCACGCAGTAGCAACAATGACGCCACCGCCAATGCCAACGCACCGAGTGCGGGCAATCTTCGGCGCAAATCCATTAGAGCGAAAACAATCGCTATTCCCCATGCCGACACCGAAAGCGTCCCAAACTCGGCGGCAAATGGCGAACGGTGAGTTGTCGCGCACCAAGCCCCAATCGCCGCGATCTGAAGCACAATTCCGAGAAACAGCAATGGACGCCCCAATTTCGAGAGGCGTTCCGGCTGTGAGGGAAGCACGGGAGAGTCAGGGGCGTGCAGAAACAGGGACGCGCCGTAACTGGCTGCCGTCAAAATATAGCAAAGTAATGCCAATACCGTCAATGTGGAGATCATGGCGTGACAACCTCCCGATCTGCCGTCTGAGAGATTTCCGGCTGTGTTGTTTCCGAAGCAGAAGTATTTGCTTGCGTCTCAGATGCGTCCGAAGTGAGCGCGAACAACTCTTGTATTGCACTCAAGAGATCATATTGTGCCTGTCCGTTCTGGTTTTCGTGTTCGCGTTTCAGGCGCAAAATCGGCTCGCGCACCGCTTTTTTCATCATGGCACGAGTCGCGGCTTCGATGGCTTGCCACTCTTTTTCGGAAAGATGAGCGAGTTTTTGCCGCAGGATAGAGAGATCGTCCTGACGAATCTGCTCGAAGCGGGTCTGCATCGCCTCGATCACGGGAGTTGCTTCGCGGGTTCGCAGCCAATTCAAGAAGCGTTCGGTGTCTTCTGTAACGATGCTCTCCGCAAGTTGCGCCTCGGTTTTGCGTGAACGACTCTGCTCTTCGACCACACTCTGCAAATCATCAATGTTGAACAAAAAGACATTCTCCAGTGTGCCGACATCGGGGGCAATGTCTCGCGGAACCGCAATGTCAATCAAGAATAGGGGCTTGCCGCGCCGCTTGCGGAGAATGGGCAGCAGCATTTCGCGGCGAACGATAGGGTGGGGCGACGCCGTAGAGGCGATCACAATGTCACAGCGACTGAGGGCATCCGGGAAGGTTTCGTATTGAATCGCTTGACCGCCAAGACGCTCGGCAATCAGTGCCGCCTTCTCATAGGTGCGATTAGCGACCATCACGAACTCAACGCCGCTTTGCCGCAAATGCTTTGCCGTGAGTTCGCTCATCTTGCCTGCGCCCAGAATTAAGACGGAGGCACGCGACAGATCATCGAAAATACTTCGTGCCAAATCCACCGCCGCATGACCGACAGAGAACGCGCCGCGACCCAGTCCTGTCTCCGATTGGATGCGCTTGCCCGTCGTCAACGCCTGCTGAAACAGACCGTTGAGCAGACTGCCCGCCGCTTCCGATTGCTGACTGACGCGCAATGCGCCGCGTACTTGCCCCAATATCTGCGCCTCGCCGAGAACCAACGAGTCCAAGCCTGACGACACGCGCAGGAGATGCCGCACACAATCGGCGTCGGTATGAAAATAGAGATGAGAGACAAATTCCGATTCGGGGACGTGGTGAAATGTCGAAAGGGCACGACAGAGTTCCGATTTGCTCTGTGCCGGATCGCCTTCTAATACCGTGTAAAGTTCCATGCGGTTGCAGGTTGAGAGAATGACCGCTTCGCGCACCGCCCGACAAGCACGCAACGCTTCCAACGCTTGCGGCAATTGATGCTCGGCAAGGCTCAGCCGTTCGCGCACTTCGATGGGTGCGCTATGGTGACTCAGTCCGGTCAAAACGAGATGCAAGCGTCAATGCTCCTTCGACAATCTCGGCGGCGCGTTGGTCGGCGGCAATAGTATCGCCTGAACACAGCAATGCCAGCAATTCGGCGCGGGCGTCCACCAATGCGACAAGGGCGGCTTTGCGGGTCTGTAGATTCGCAGTCGCCCCTTTTACATAGTCGCGTTTTTGCCCCAAGAGTTCCACATAAGCCGCATATTCCTCACCGAATTGCGCTTCAAGGTCACGGACAATCTGCGCGGAGAGAGCAGGCGTGTTGCCGCCCGTAGCAATACTCAGCAACAAATCTCCGCGCCGTATCGCTGCCGGTGTGATGAAGTCGCCGGTTTCGGGCGCGTCGGCGGAGTTTGTCAGTAGACCGCGTTGTGCCGCATCCGCCACAACTTGCCGGTTGACAGTAGAATTATCGGTTGCCGCAAAGACTAAACTCGCCTCTTCTAAAAATTCTGCGGCGTAATTTGTGGAAAACACCTCAATTTGGCTGCTTGCTTCGTATTCCGTCAAAAGGGGCGTAAGAGTTGGACTGACAACGCGAACTTTTGCCCCCGCACCAAGCAGTGCGGTGACTTTGCGCTCCGCGACTCTGCCGCCACCGACAACGACGCAGAGACGGTTCTCGATATTCAAATAGAGGGGGTAATAGGTCATTAGGTTTGTAGGTGATTGGGTCATTGGGCAATGCAAGTATACAGAGAGCGTTCCGCCGTACCGTGCTTTGCACTCGAAAGGTGGGAGTAGGATACTGTCCCCTGTTCCCTGTCCCAATGTCGTTGCTAAAGTATTAGACCTCTTGCGTAAGTCGGGTACAAGAACGTACCCGACTCAAAAACAGC
>CAZPZP010000416.1:0-4507 GCA_964591025.1 uncultured Chthonomonadaceae bacterium | reverse complement strand
ATTGCAGGTATTTCGGGTCGGTTCCGCCCGTGTTCGGTTTAATCCAATATAAGCCGTAATTGTGACCACTGCCGAAAACCACTTCGTTCTTGCCGTCGCCGTCCCAATCATGAACCAGCATTCCGATACTGCAATCGCCCGGATTGCAATTCCAATCGGCGTGCCACTGCCATTTGTCATTCGCTGCATCTATGTTCTCGTACCAACCGCGTGGCGTAATAATATCTGCCTTGCCGTTGCCGTTGAGATCGCCCCAGCCGCATCCATGCCCCGCGCCTTCGGTTCCGACAACGTGTTCAATCCATTCCGGTTTTTTGCCCTGTGTGCGAAGTTCGTAGAACACCACTTTTTGCGCGACATTCGGCAGGATACACGGGCGGGCTTTGTCTCCAAGAAGGGGCGCGAAAATCGCCGTCTCGCTGTTGCCCGGCTTCGCAATGAGATGGCGTTCCCACATTTTGCCCGATTCACCCGGATTTTCCCACCAACTTACCTCCGCCGTCGCCCACTCCGCGCACACCAAATCCATTTTGCCGTCGCCCGTGACATCCATCGGCAAATCCGCGAAATCGTGGCGATACCCGCTGCTATCGGGACCTTTGCCCCAATCCCCTATCTCGCGGAATTTGTGCGGCGCGTAGGTTCCACTTTCATACCACATATCGCCGCTTACAACTTCTAAATTGCCATCCCCATTGATGTCCATCGCACACGCGACTTCAATATCCGAGTTGGCATTGAGAGTTTTCTTCTCAAAATGAAGCGGCGTCGGCTGACCGGAAAGAAGAGTTTCCGTGCCGTCGGCGTGTGCAGTTTCATTGGAAAGCAGTGTCATAGCGGTAATTCCCAGCGCACCATCGCGCACAAACTCACGGCGGCTTCTTGGCGTATTCATCGGTTATTTTCCTCGTGCGGCGGCATACGAAATGTTTGCCGCTTTCAGTTTGGCATTGAAATCGTCCCAGACTTTCGGCGCGTCAATGCTCTTGATCCAGTTGATGGTAGGATACGTGCCGACTGACGGCGCGGAAAACGAAAATTTCAGATCACTTTCGAGGCGAGGGCGTTCGTTGACATCGAAAGTCGTCAGTTTCATCATGTGAGCAAGAACGACATGATCCCGGATAAACCAATTGCCGTCTTTGACAAGGTCAGGATGCTTCTTACCCCAATCGTCCAACAGTGCGACGAGATAATTCCCCGCCGCCCCGCCGCCGGCGAACACTTCTTTTGCTCGCTTGACGTTCATGGCGAGGTCGCGCTTTGTCACCGTTGCATCGCCTACCAAAATCGGAGCGGAGGAATTCAGCAGAACGCGCCACGCAATCGGATCGTTCTTGACATTCCATTCGTCGCCGCCTTCGGGATAGGCAATAAACCCCATCGCGATAATCTCGATTCGATCACCCAGCGTCGGGTCCATTAGAAGGGCTGAAGCAGTGTCGGTAGCGGCTCCGATATTCAGCACTGTCAGGCGATTCTTTTTGTCGAATCCCCGCGATTGATCGATAAGAAATTTCACACCCTCATTGTAATATGCCTTGCTGTCATCTTTGAGAGCAAGGCTGCTTCCTGCGAAAACGGGAGGCACTTTGGTAACCGGCATCTTCGCCAAAACCTCTTTCGCGATCTTGGCAGTGAACTCCGCTTCTGGCTTGGGCAGAAAAAAGGCGTGCGTGGTCACAACGCCGCGCAGGTCAATCTCCGGCGAAATCGCGAGATGCGCGAGCGTCCACTGATCGTCCATCTCCGCTCCCACATCCGTCATCAATATCACCGAGCGGCGTATTTTATTTTTCGGTTTGGTTTGGCTTTGGGCGTCCACGCACTGTGTTCCCATCAGCGCACCCAGCATCACAAAAAGGCAAAATAATCTCATATCAGTCCTGCCGACAACTTCCGGCGTCTTTCTTCTCAGATTTTGGGGCGTTATCGGCAACTACTCTGCGCCCTCTCCACTTTTTACAGGGATAATCAACTCCGAAACCAATACATCGGCGTCCGGTTTCGCCAGACAGCTTACACGTTCATTTTCGGCATAGCGCGTGATTTCGCTGTACTGTCCGTTTTCCGGGTTGCGATGGACAAAAATCGCCCTGCCGTTGACATCCACAATCCAGTATTCCACAATT
Source organism: uncultured Chthonomonadaceae bacterium (assembly GCA_964591025.1). Classification (GTDB taxonomy): domain Bacteria; phylum Armatimonadota; class Chthonomonadetes; order Chthonomonadales; family Chthonomonadaceae; genus CAZPZP01. The sequence continues at coordinate 2,375 of CAZPZP010000416.1, read as the reverse complement.
TCTGCCCGTGCATACAGTGCCACTTTGGTTGTCCGATCCATCCGCAGGGTTGAGGCGGAAATCTCCACCGCCAACGCCACTTCATGAGGCTCTGGATCGCGATCCAGCAACTCTTCCCAACTGATCGTCAGAACGGCAACATCGGGTTCCGGGTAGTTGAGTTCGCGGTCTGCATTCTCAACTTCAATCGGCTGTTGCGTCTGAACAAACGCATCCGTAAAGTTGTGTCTCAGCCATTTAGCAATAAGATTCAGCGTGTAAGAATGCGGTCGGTTTTGTCCCATTTTATTGATCAGTTCTCCATCAATGAGTTCGTAGCGTCCGACAAGTTCGCCTTGCTGCTCCAAAATCTCGACAAGATGACGTGACAGCGGCAGACGAAAGCCGTCACTGACGCGCTCGACTACTTCAGGAGATTCACTCAATACGGTTGGCATAACGAACACCCCTTCTGACGCAAAATTGCGACGTTTCAATGATTTCTATCTTCGCAACAGTTAGCGGCATTCGTATCCTGTTGCCGGAAACCAACGAATTGGCTCCGACAGGCAGACAAAAGTAAACAATATTTGTTCGTGTCGCAGATTTCGTGATAAATTTCTCAAATCGGCGAGGGATAAATCAATTCCTGTACAAGCTATACCTGCATGATTGACGTATCAAAAACTTCGTGCTATCCCGCTTTGAGTTGTTCCGGCGGCTCGATATTGGCGATAATCCCTTCCATAACACGGTGCATGGCGGCAATGTCCTCTTGCGGAATTCCCTTCATCGCCAACTCCTGCAAGGCGAAAATGATCTCGCGAAGCTGCGGCTCGACTTCGCGCCCCTGATCTGTCAAATGGAGGCAGATAATGCGTCGATCCGAAGCAAGCCGCGTTCGCGCCGCCATTCCTCGCTTCTCCAATTCGTCCACAAGCGGAGTCAGCGTAGACGCATCTAGCCCGCAGCGTCGCGCTAGTTCCGACATGGGCAAGCCATCCTCGTCGCCGAGATGCAGGATCAGCGGGACAGTACCGGGAAACACATCGGCAATGCCTTCCTGACGCATCAGTGCCAGAAACTTCTGCCGGAACGCCTGCTCCACCGCCTTGAACAGACGATGCAGCGGTTCATTTCGCAGCACGGAAGAGGGCGGCATTGGCTCATTGTGTCCACATAGGGTTTGCGGAAGCACATTGCTGCTGCCTAAATCGTCCATGCCGACTCCTGCCCCAACTCGGTCACAATAATTCCGAGATCGCGCAAATAGTCCATGCTTGCCGCCAAATCGTCCGGTGTCCCTTCGATTTGCAACACCATCATACCGCCCGTGCGAATATCGATCTGCGCCCGTCGAATGTTCGGGATCAGATTGTAATCTTTGACGAGGCGATACAAAATCGGCTCCTTGACATATTCCAGCGGATAATCCAATTGTACACGTACCGTTTGTGTCTGTGCCATGAAAAACTCCTTACCCTTTGAGTAATATTTTAGAGAGATTGGCGATGGCGTAACAGCCGAGATTGTCCGCCGTCCAAAGTACTTGCTTGAGATTCTGCACAAAAATCGCGCACGCATAGGCGCGTCCGTCCGGCGTGACAACCCGCGCCACATCGTTGCGAACATGATCAATCGCTCCGGTTTTGCCTTCATAAACCCAATCGGCGGGCAGATAACGCGGAATCCCATCATGATACCGCTGCCCCTCCATAATTTTGAGAATGTCAGTGCAGGTTGCGGGGCTGCCGATTTCGCCCCGGTGCAATAACTCGATAAGACGGCACATTTCGCGGGCGGTTGCCATGCCCAAGCCATGTTTTTTGCTTTGCGGCGTATCGGGGGCATACGATTTGCGGTTCAGCGTTGTTTGCGGCAGTCCCAAATCGCGCAGTGTTTGATTGACAGGCTCGATGCCGACGTGTTCGATGATCATATTGGTCGCGGTATTGTCGGAGATCACCGTCATGAGAACACAGAGATCGCGCAGGGACAAATTCAGCCCGGCGGTCATACTCGTCAGCACGCCGGAGCCGCCAACTTTCTCGCCGTCAGTTAGTGTCAGCGTTTCGTCCCAATGCAGCCTACCGCGTTCCACTTCGAGCGCGACATGAACCAGAATCGGAAACTTGATCACGCTGGCGGTTTTGCACTCGCGATCTGGGTCGGCGGAGGCAATGATTTCGCCCGAAGTCAAGTCTGTGATCATCAGACTGATTTCGCCCCCGCACTGTTCTTCCGTTTCCGCGATCAATTTTGCAATGGCGTCGTTGTCCATGCATTCTCCTGTCGGGTCGTTGGGTCGTTAGGTCATTGGGCAATTCCAGAAAGAGACGCGCTACGCTCCCATGGGAATTTCGTCCGCAGGACGTCTGTTTTTGAGTCGGGTACGT
>CAZPZP010000415.1:0-4531 GCA_964591025.1 uncultured Chthonomonadaceae bacterium | reverse complement strand
TTACCATGAAAACCCGAATCTTTTTTCGAGGAGCGTTGATGCTTCTCTCATTAAATTTTGTAACGCTTGTCAGCGCACAACCCGCGCCGCCGAACAGCACGAAACCGAACGTACCAACGCCATCCGTTATGCCGCCTTTGGTACAGAAAGCGGCGGCGGCTTTTAATCGCGGAATGTTGCGCCAAAACGAAAAACGCTATGCCGAAGCCTTGAAAGCATATCGCGAGTTTCTCGATTTGGGGACACAGGCGAAACTACCCCCAACAACGCTGTTGTCTGCCTACCAAAATATGGTCTTGATCTATTTGCAGCAGGGCAAGCAGATTGAGTTAGAAGCGGCGTTGCGGAAAGTCGTTGCCATTGACGGCAAGAATGCGTTTGCGCTGGCACAGTTGGCGGGGTTCGCCGTCGAGCGCAAAAATTATCAAGAAGCCGAGGGTTTTGCCAACCGTTCTCTTGCTCTCAAGCCGCCCGCTCCCGTTCAGGCACAAGCCTATTATGCTCTGGGAACGCTCGCCAACGCCAAACGTGACGCGGCAGGAGCCGAAAAAGCGTTTGCCCAAGCGGTCAAACTGGCTCCGCAGAACGCCCAAACGCACTATGCTTACGCGCTGGCACTCGCCAGCCGCAATCAACGCGAAGCCGCGATCAAGGAAGCGGAAAAAGCCGTTTCGCTTGCGCCGAATTTGCTGCCCGCGTATCTCTTTCTCGGCGCATTGCGGCAGCGAAAGGGCGATTTTACGGGCGCACTCGCTGCCTACGATTCGCTGCTTAAATACGACAAGACCAATCGCGAAGCCCGGTTCAGTCGTGCCTTTGTCCTGCAAAAAATCGGTCAGGCGAGTGCCGCGGCGAAAGCCTACAGTGCTTATTTAGAGATGTATCCGAAAACTTCCGACCTCAATGCGTTCGCGGCGCGGTTCAATCTCGGTCAACTTTCGATTATGATGAACAATCTCCCGACGGCAAAGAAGCAACTCACGGCGGCAGTCAAAATCAACTCGAAAAATGCCCAAGCATGGTCGAGCCTTGCATATGCTGAAGCCGCCGAAGCCGCCAACATCTTTCAACCGCAGCAACGCGACGCAATGTTCGACAGTGCCGAAACCCACTACAACAAGGCACTCGCGCTTGCTCCCAACGACAAAACCGCGCGCGATGGCTTGGCACTGCTCTATGAGAAGGCAAACAAATATGACGACGCTCTTGTTCTCAATCGCAAGCGTCTGACCGCCGATCCCAAAAACATCGATCATTATTATCGTCAGGCGCGAATCTACACCATGCAGCGCAAAGCCAATGAGGTTTATCAGACATGGACAGAATACCGCAAGGTCGCGCCCGACGATTCACGCTCGTATCTTGAAGCCGCCGGAATTTTACAGGCGCAGGGCAAATTTACCGAAGCCAACATTGAATGGAAACTGTGGCTGGCGAAGCATCCCGATGACGGACAGGCGCAACTCGCTGTTGCCCAAAATCTGGCGCAAATGAGCAGCAACACGGAAGCGGAGGCGCAATTCCAGAGCGTACTGAAATTGGACAAAACGGCGTCCAAAGTCACCGATCCGAAACTGAAACCGGCGGCACTCGCCGCCGCCGAAACGCTCCATATCGAAGCACTGCGCGGCTCTGCTCTGCTGGCACAAAAAGAGAACAAAATGGACGCGGCGATTGACTATTGGCAGCGGGTCAAAATCGAGGAATCCGGACAAGCCGCTCGCACCCAACGCCCGACGAATCCTGCCACATTTCGCGCCCTTGCCGCCGCATACGAACGCGCTCAAAAGCCGGAACTCGCTCTGAAAGAGTTCGAGTCTATGGCAGCACAGTTCCCCAAAGACGGCACGCCGTTTGTGGATATGGCGCGGCTTTTGGAGGGAATAGGCAAATTAGACGACGCGGCAGACGCCTATCGGAAGGGTGCGGCACGCACCAACGATCCGCTCGATTATCGCCTCCAAATCGCGGAGATGTATCGGAGGCGCGGTAAATTCGACCAAGCCCTGACCGCTTATGAAGGGTTAAGAACAGAATTCCCAAAAGATATGCGTCCGCTCATGACGATGGCACAACTCTATGAGCAGACAGGCAAAGACGAAAAGGCGTTCGCCGCCTATGAATTGCTCCTGAAATCCGACCCGAAACAGACGTGGATACCCGGCAAGCAAGCGCAGGTCTTGATACGACTCAAGAGGTGGAACGAGGCACGTACTCTGTTTGAGAAGCAGATCGCACAAAATCCCGAAGACTATCAACGCTATGCCGACTTGGCGCGTGTCTATACGGAAGAGGGTAAACCGGACGGCTATCTCGATTTTCTCAAAGTGCAGTTAGAAAAGTTTCCGTTTCGGCGCACACTCAAAGCGGTCACGCTCGATCAATTTATTCAGCGCAAACAAGAGGAAGAGGGCTGGAGGCTGCTCCGTGAGAACGCCGAAGAGTATGGCAAGGACAAACTCGCTCTCGAAGCCTACGCCAACCTTCTCATAGCACGCAAAAAAGATGCCGAGGCGTTGGCGATATGGCGACGAATCGTTGCGCTCAATTCCAAAGACATTCCCGCGCACACCGAACTGATCGCCCAACTTGACCGGAACAATTTGACCGAGGAAGCCACCAAACTGCTGGAATCCCTTAATGATCGCGCCGATGTAACGGCGGAACAGAAGCGACCTCTGCGCTCTCAATTGGCATACCGCTATGTGCAGCAGAACCGCAAAGAGGATGCCGTCAAGCTCTATGAGCAGGTCAGGAAGCAGACGCCCGGCGATGTGGAAGTGATAGCAGAACTCGCCAACCTTTACGTGACATTGGAGCGAGATGCGGACGCGATCCCGCTGTATAAAATTCTGCGGGAGAGCAGCAGTTATCCGCCGAATGTTCGCGCTCAAATCGCGGTGCGGATCGGCGAACTCTTGGAAAAACTGGGACGCAAACCGGCGGCATTGACCGAATATAAGAACGCCCTGCGTCTCGATCCCAACGCGCAAAACGCTAGTGCCGCCGTCAAGCGTCTTGAAGAGACCAAATAGGGCAGGTGTGTGGTAACTGTTGCGGGTTGTTGTAGTCAACTGCCACAACCGCCCTCCGCCCTCGGAATGTGACATTGAGAAATCCACTTCGCAGTGAAAATGAGATCGATCCCCAACGCCTATTCCGTCGTGATAAGAGAAGATGACGCGACAGTATCGAAGGCAAGGGTATCGGGCGCGTTATAAAGAAGGCGATAATATCCGGCGACGGCGATCATGGCGGCGTTGTCTGTACAAAGAACGGGTTCGGGAATGACGACGCGATAGCCGTATTTCGCGCCCATTGTTTTGAGTGTCGCTTGCAGGCGTTGGTTTGCCGCTACCCCTCCCGCGACACACAGCGTTTTGATGCCGGTTTCGACGGCGGCGCGGCGCAGTTTCTCGGACAGTGTTTCCACAATGGCGGCTTCATAACTGGCAGCGACATCTGCCAGTGGCGTCTGCCCCTTGTCGCGGAGCAGAAAATTTCGCAGTGCCGTTTTCACGCCGCTAAAACTGAAATCGGGGCTGTCGAGCAAAGAGCGCGGAAACTGTACGCGCTTCGTATCGCCCGTTGCCGCAAGTTTCGAGACATTGGGACCGCCGGGATAGGGCAAACCGAGCAGACGCGCCCCTTTGTCGAATGCCTCTCCTGCCGCATCGTCGCGGGTTTTGCCGAACAGCGCGTATTGCCCGTGTCCGTCCATCCGCACGATCTGCGTATGCCCGCCCGAAACAATCAGCACGAGCAGTGGAAACGCATCGCCCAAATCCGGCGCGGCAAGAAAATTCGAGTAGATATGCCCCTCAAGATGATGGACGGCGACAATGGGAAGATCAAGCGCGTAGGCAAGAGATTTCGCCGCTGAGACGCCAACCAATAACGCGCCAAGCAGTCCGGGGCGATTGGTGACCGCAATCGCTTCGATATCGGAATAATCCATTCCGGCAGCGGTCAGAGCGTCCTGCAAAACGGGCAGCATCCGCTCGACGTGCTTACGGGAGGCGACTTCCGGCACAACACCGCCATAGCGGGCGTGCAGATCGGCTTGACTGGCGATAATGTTGGCGTGAACTGTTTTGCCCCTCGTCACAATCGCCGCCGAAGTCTCATCGCAGCTGGTCTCTATCCCCAAAATGTTGCCGTCAATATGCACGCGCTTGCCTCACTTCCTTTCGCTTGTCTCTTGCGCTTACCCGTTCAGTGTACCGATTCTCTTCCTGATATGCAAGTCGGCAGGTCATTGGGCAATGCCAAACACGGCTTATTTGCATGGAGGAATTATTGCGATTGTCTCTTGTCAGGGTACAGAAACGTACCCTGCTAAAAAACAGACGTCCTGCGGACGAAATCCCCATTTGTGAGTATTACCCTCTGTATTGGGATTGAGTGCGAAGCACGGCACGGCAGAACGCTCCCAGCGGAGGAATTTATTCCGCCGTAGATGACATGGCGGAACACCCCCAGCGGAGGAATTTATTGTTGCTGCCCAAATCTCGTTGCTGTGATGAGATCG
>CAZPZP010000414.1:0-4535 GCA_964591025.1 uncultured Chthonomonadaceae bacterium | reverse complement strand
CCGTTTGGGTTTGCGTCCCCGCTCCATTCGCCCCCATTTTCACAACGGACGAGGTTGGCTGACAACCCGACACACTCCACAACAAGGGCAGAAGCAGTGCCGTTCCTATTCGCCACACAATACGGCGGAATGAATTATTGCTGTCCAATTCTCGTTGCGGCGATGAGATCGGGGGTTTAAAACCCCCGTTTGCATAGCCTGCGGCTAACCGTCCTTCGGACGCGCAATGCAGTGTCCTAATCCCTAATCCCCAATCCCTAATCCCTCTCATGGCGTGGCTCCCGCGTTCGCGCCCAAACCCTGCTTCTTTTGCGCGGCGAGCATCCCTTTGCGTGCCGCGTCCAGATTGCGGTCTCGTGTCAGTGCCATTTCGTATTCTGTCGCCGCCAGCGCGTAATTTTTCTCCTGCATCGCCTTGTCTCCCAGTTTGAGATGGCTTTCGGCGGTATCCACAAAGGACGCGGCGGCATAGAGATCGCGGGTTTGGGTTCTGCCCTTGGCGAACAGGGCTTTGAACTTGGTACGGTGCAAGTCCGCCTCCTGTGTGCGTCCCAAACGGCGATAGGTCTCATACAGTTTATAGTGGGCGTTCATATCGCTTGGGCGCAGGGCGATCAGGCGTTGAAACAGGTCAACCGCTTTTTCCAGATCGGGCTTCTCGGCGCGGCGTGCCAAGCCCATGCCATACGAATAGAGAGCCTTGTCATTTTTGGGATCAAGCTGTAATGCCTTCTCATACTCCTGCCGCGCCATCTCTAAATTCCCGTCCGAGACGTTTTCGAGCAGATATGAGTCGCCCAATGCCCAGTGAAAATACGACTCATTGGGTTCGAGAGCAATGGCACGCTGTAAGGGTTTGCGAGCATCCGCATAGCGCGTCAAATTGTTCTGATAGAGTCCGAGACGCCCCCACGCTTGGGCATTCATCGGCTCAAGGCGCACGACCTCCTGCATTTGGAGAACAGCGGATTCGATATGCAGGTCGCGTTCGTAGGCTTCTCCCAAAAGATAGTGCAGGTCGGGACGATTGGAGACTTTCGAGATGATGGGAGCAAGCACATTGACGGCATCTCGCGGTTTGTTCAGAATAAGATAAAGATTGCCGAGTGCCGCGCTGATCTCGACGTCTTTGGGGTGCGCCTTCAAGCCCTGTTCGAGAACCTGCCGGGCTTGCGGAAATTTGCGCTGCAACAGAAACATCTGCCCGCGCCCACGTGCTACAAACGGATTTTTTTTGTCAAGTTTCGCGGCTTTGTTGTATGCCTGTTCGGCAAGCGGATATTTGCCGGAGAGCGAGGCGGCATCTCCCAGCGCGATCCATGCCAGCACGCGATCCGGGAGCAGTTGGGTCGCGGCTTGCAGATGCGGAATCGCGTCGGCATAATGTCCCGTTTTCATATAGAATTCGGCGGCTTGCATTCGCAGGTTATGCTCTTTCGGCTGCTTGGCAAGAGTCGCTTCGATTTGACCTTTGGCGAGTGCGAAATCCGAAGTCATACCGTCCGGCGGAGGTGGAGGCGCGGCTCCGTTGAGTGCTGTCGGCTGCCCTGTCACCGCGTTGGGAACTGTTCCCGATGTCTGCGGGGGCATTGTGCCGGTGGCAGGAGCGGTTGTGATCGGCGCATTTGTTGTATTCGGCACTGCCGCTGTATTCGGGGGGGTGGTATTCGGCGGCTTTTGGGGCGAATTGCAGCCTGTTAGAACCAAAGGCAGCAGAAGCGCAAATAGGGGAAATTTCATAATTTTGGTTCCTGAATTTCTGTATAGTTGTCCAGCGCGGGTAGAGGCAGGGTTTGCTTTTTGCCGCTTGCCCAGCGAATGGAGAGTTTCGCCTTTGCGGGGTCGAAGTCCTTGCCAAGATTGAAGAGTACGCGCAAATCGGGCTGTGCGAGATAACTGCCGCCGCTCCGCACTTCGCGCACCTGCAACCCGTTCGCGGTTTGCAATTCGATACGCGAGCCGATGGCACTGCGATTGCTGTGCGTCCCTTTGAGTTTCAAGCCGATCCAGTGACCGGCGTTTTTGTGTTTGTTTTGCAAGAGGCGTCCGGGACGCCCGACACTGTTGATGAGAATATCCACGGCTCCATCGTTATTGAAGTCGCCCGCCGTCACAGAACGCGCCACTGATGCCGTCGCCGGAAACGCCCCGCTTTCCGGCAGAATCTCCTGAAACTTGCCGCCGACATTCCGCAGAATCTGATCGCGCTGCTCGAATGAAGTCGAAGCGTCGAACTCCTGAACATTGTCGTAAACGTGACCGTTGCCGATATATAAGTCCTGTTGCCCGTCGCCGTCGAGATCGGCGAACGTCACGCCGAATTTGAGATAGCGCAGACAGGGTGTTCCGGTTCCATCGGCGAACGAGACATCCTGAAACATCGGGCTGTTCGGTGTGCCGACATTGCGATACAGCGAGTTCGGTTCGTTCCGAAAATTAGCCACAACGAGGTCGAATTTGCCATCACCGTTATAATCTGCCGCATCGGTTCCCATACCTGCCCGCATCGAGCCGTCTTCGCCGAGCGCGACTCCCGCCACCTGCCCCATGCTCTCGAATTTGCCCTTGCGATTGTGGAGCAGGGCGTTCGGTGTGCCATCGTTGGCGACGAAAATATCCGCCCAGCCATCATTATCGAAATCGCAGACGACAACGCCCAAGCCCGCGCCGTTGGGATCATCGGCTCCCAGTTCGACGGCTTTATCCACGAATTTGCCACTGCCCTGATTCATATAAAGTTCGTTGCGCTGCGTCTTATATTGGTTCGGTGTACAGCCATGCATGGTATTGTCCGTGCGGCACAGCGAAATTTTGGGGTCGTAGAGAACATAGTTGGCGACATAAAGATCGAGTTTGCTGTCGTTGTTGACATCAATAAACGCGCATCCCATGCCCCATGCGCCGGGTCTCTGCGGAATTCCAGCAGACTGCGTTACGTCCTTGAACGTGCCATTGCCCAAATTATGGAACAGCCAGTTGCGCCCGTATCCGCTGACGCAAAGATCGTCGAATCCATCGTTGTCATAATCGCCGACACAGACGCCCATCGCATAGCCGTCAATCACGATTCCGGCTTGTTGTGTCACGTCGCGATAGTTGCCTTTGCCGTCGTTATGGAACAGTTTACTGCCCGGTTTTTGGGTCGGCTTCTGAAAATCGTCGCCCGCGTTGACGAAAAAAATGTCCTGTGCGCCGTCGTTGTCGAAGTCGAGAAAGGCACAGCCGCTGCCCATGGTTTCGACAATCGTGAGCGGTTTGCGCGAACCATAGGTATGCTGAAACTGCACGCCCTGCATTTGTGCCACTTCGGTGAGTTGGAACGAAGCAGGTTCCGGCTTGGGTTGGTTGGCGGCAAGCGCGGGGGCAGTATCGAGCGTGTGATTGCATCCCCCTGCGAGAATCAAAGCAAGGGCAAGCAGGGCAAATTCTCCCACGAATCTCCGTGTTTTGAGAGGCAGCGAGGCAAAGGAACAAAAAGGCTTCACGGTTTACGGTTCCTTTGTGCCGGGAGATGATGGCGGCGCGGTTTGCTGACCCAATGCTTTATTGAGTGCCGGAAGCGCGGCGTTGTCGGGAGCGTTTTGCTGCAGTCTCTGTTGGAGGAGCATCGCCAATCCGCGCTTGCCCGACAGCAGATAGATTTCGGCGAGTTTGCCTTGTGCGTCCCAGTCTTTGGGATGATGCTCGATATACTCTTCAAGGCGCAACTCTTCACGTTCGCGCAGCAGCCGTTCTTCCAGCACTTTTTTTGTGCGATCTGCTTCGGCAGTGCGCCCATCGGCGCGAAGCGCACGCTCGATCTGATGCAGTGCGCCGTTATGCATCGGCGAGGCAGCGAGTGCTTTTTTAAGATGCTCGATAGCGTCTTTAGGGCGATTTTGACGGATGGCAATTTTGCCTAAATCGTACCATCCATCGGAACTTTGAGGTTCGGTTTTGAGGGCAGTCTGAATTTTGTCTGCGGCGGCTTGAAGCTGATCGGGCGTTTGTGCCGTTTCGATGCCGATTCGCGCCAGAGTGAGCAGGGCAGGAGCCGAGCCGGGCGCGAGTTTGAGGGCTTCGTTCAGCGAGATAGTCGCCTGCTCGTTTTTGCCCTCGCTGTAGTAGACTTTCCCCAAGCCGATGTGCGCGGGAACATGGCGCGGATCAAGTTTGAGTGCCTTTTGGTACGCTTGTGCCGCCGCGTCGTGGTTGAGAGTATGCTGGTGCGCCTCGCCCAAATCGCACAGGACTGTAACATCATCGGTGTCTAATTCTGAGGCTTTTTGGAGTTCCTTAGTGGCAGTGAACGGCATCTTGGTCGCCAAATGGAGCCGTCCCATATTGGCAAGAGCAGCACTGAAATTCGGGCGCAATTCGAGGGCTTGCTGGAGTGAGACGAGCGACTCATAATATCGCTCTTGAAGGAGATACAGAACGCCCAAATCGTTCAGGACATCGGCGGTTTGGGGCGTCGGCTCTTGTTGCGATTCGATGACGGCGAGGAGGGTTTTGGTGGCGTCGGGAAGACGATTCTCCCGCATATACGCCAAGCC
>CAZPZP010000413.1:0-4537 GCA_964591025.1 uncultured Chthonomonadaceae bacterium | reverse complement strand
GGTACAGGGACGTCTCGTCGTAACCCATAAGTTGTCGCCACGAACGAGCGTCCTTCGGACGCCAATCCCCATGCAGAGACGAAGACTTTCAAGGGGGATTTCGTCCGTAGGACGTCTGTTTTTTAGACGGGTACGTTCTTGTACCCGACTCTTGCAAGAGGTCTATTATCTGTTCCACCGTGGCTTAAAATCGCTCTTGCTCTTGTATCGGCAAGCGCAATGCCCGGCAGTAGTGCCGCCAACGCCGTTCCCCAACTCCCCGCCCCTAAGACTGCCACTCTGCTCATCACGCATTATCCTTGAAATCGCTGTTCTTGCGTCTATGTTAGCACGAAAGGAATTGGTTTGTTTTGCGGTTGGCAGAATTTTGCAGTGTTTTGGATGTTCGAGACGTACATAGATGCGGCAGTTCCACGAGAGGAGTGACACCGCGATGCCGCGTATCGAGAGACTTTTAGAAACCGCCTTGTATGTTGCCAACAAAGCCAAATCCGTCGCTTTTTATGAGACGGTGTTCGGGTTCGCAACGATTTTTGAGGAGGATCGCCTCACCGCGCTCAATGTTCTGGAGCAAAATATCCTTCTGCTGTTCACACGTGGGCAATCTTCCGGCATCAATGAGACACCCGGCGGCACTATTCCGCCCCATGATTGCTATGGGCGCAGTCACCTTGCCTTTGGCATTGAGGAATCGGAACTCTCTGCATGGCGTGAGCATCTCGCCACGCTCGATATTGCCATCGAAAGCGAAGTGCGCTCCGTCAATGGCAGCCGCAGTCTTTACTTTCGTGATCCCGACGGTCACCTGCTCGAAGTCGGCACACGCGGGCTGTGGAAGATTTATTGAACTCTGTTTGCATATCTTTTTGTAAATGTTATTGAGGAAAATCCCGATGATCAAATTAACCGCCGACCAACAAACTTATCTGATGCAAGCCGCACTCGATGAAGCCCGACTTGGAATGAAAGAGGGTGAGGCTCCGATTGGCTGCGTGATCGCTACCGGACAAGGCAGCAGTCTGAAAATTGTGGCGAGGGGACACAACCGCGCCAATGCGTTGGAGCGCAAAACCGCACACGCCGAAATTGTCGCCTTCGAGAACGGCGGAGCCAAAGACGGCAAGCCCGCAACACTTCCGCTCGATGCCGACGATGTGATTCTTGTCTCCACACTCGAACCGTGCGTTATGTGTCTCGGCGCGGCAATGGAATCCGGCGTCAAACTTGTCCTATTCGGTTTGGAAGCCCCCGCCGACAACGGAACCACCCGCGTCAAACCGCCCGAAAGCCCCGAAGCCACCGCACCGGAAATTATCGGCGGCATCTTGGCACAGGAAAGCAAAGCCCTGTTAGAGGAGTGGCTGGAGCAGAACAAAGGCACAAAACAAGCCGAATTCGTCGAGCAACTTCTCGCGCTCGTCAAAACTTAATCCAAATTGCAACTGGGGCGACGCAAGCATCGCCCCTACAAACCGCAACTCAGGTATAATCGCAGAGTACGACTGAAACCCCATTCATAGGAGAAAATTCAATGGCAGGAACGCCCCAATCTTGGAAAGACCTTGCGAATCAACTTCGCAGTGACAGCATCCGTTCGACTTCACACGCTGGAAGCGGACACCCTTCGTCCAGTATGTCCGCCGCCGACCTCATGGCGGTTCTTCTCAGCGATTATTTGCACTATGACTTTTCCGACCCGCACAATGTCAAGAATGACCGCCTGATCTTCTCCAAAGGTCACGCCGCTCCCTTGCTCTATTCGATGTACAAAGCGGCAAGTGCTATCACCGACGCCGAATTATTGACACTGCGCCAAATCGGAAGCCGTATTGAAGGGCATCCGGTTCCTGAACCCAACGGCTTGCCCTTTGTGGACGTTGCCACTGGATCGCTCGGTCAGGGACTGCCGACGGGCGTAGGAATCGCGTGGAGTGCCAAGTATCTCGACAAACTTCCGCTGAAAGTGTGGGTGCTTCTCGGCGACAGCGAAATGGCAGAAGGCAGCGTTTGGGAGGCGTTCGAGTTGGGCGGGCATTATGACCTGAACAACTTGGTTGCCATTATTGATATGAACCGCCTCGGTCAGCGCGGACCTACGATGCTCGGCTGGAACAGCGAAATCTACAAACAGCGTGCCGAAGCGTTTGGATGGCACGCCATTGAGATTGACGGGCAGGACGTGGAAGCGGTCAATGCGGCATATCAGGAAGCGTCCAATGTCACGGATAAGCCGGTCTGTATCGTTGCGAAAACCAAAAAGGGTGCGGGCGTTTCGTTTATCGCGGATGTCGAAGGCTATCACGGCAAGGCGGTTCCGGCGGCGGATGTCGAGAAGGCACTCGCGGAACTCGGCAATCCAAAAGGCGATATTCGCGTTCAGGTCAACGGCTGTCGCGACGGCGAACCGACAGGAACTTATACGACGGGAACCTATATGCCGCCCGTTTACGAAATGGGCGTAAAGGTCGCTACGCGGGAAGCATACGGCGACGCACTGAAAGCACTCGGCGCGGCATACGGTCACGTTGTCGCGATTGACGGCGAAGTCAGCAACAGCACGTTCGCGGACAAGTTCAAGAAGGCGTATCCCGAACGATTCATGGAAGTCTATATCGCCGAACAGCAGTTGGTGAGTGCCGCGATTGGTTTGCAGGTTGTCGGCAAGGCTCCGTTCGCGTCCACGTTTGCGGCGTTCTTCGCCCGCGCCTTCGATCAGATTCGGATGGGTGCGATCTCCCGTGTCAATATCAAACTCGCCGGCTCTCATGCGGGCGTTTCGATTGGCGAAGACGGCGCGTCTCAGATGGCTCTCGAAGATTTGGCGATGATGCGCTCGGTTCATGGCTCTACCGTTCTGTATCCGTCGTGCGTGACGACAACAGCGGCATTGATGGGAGAAATGGTCAACTGCGAAGGCATCGTTTATATGCGAACGACACGCGAAAAACTGCCCGTTTTGTATTCCAGTGAGGAGACATTCTCTATCGGCGGAAGCAAAGTCGTCAAGTCGTCTGCTAACGACAAAGCGGCAGTGATTGGCGCGGGCATTACGCTCCATGAAGCCATCAAAGCCGCTGAGATGCTCGCGTCCGAAGGCATTCATATTCGCGTGATCGATCTCTATTCGCTCAAGCCGATTGACGAAGCGACCTTGAAAGCCGCCGCCAAAGAGTGCAATAATACTCTCATTATTGTGGAAGATCACTGGGCGGAAGGCGGGCTTGCCGATGCGGTCAACGCGGTGTTTATGGAATCCGGTGCTGACCATCCGGTGATCAAGCATTTGTGCGTCACGGAGATGCCTTCGTCCGGCAAACCGTATGAACTCCTCGCCGCCGCGAAAATTGACGCCGCCGCCATTGTCGCAACCGTCAAAGCCTTGTAAAAGGACAAAAAATGGAGTATACATTTGATTGGGACAATGAGAAGGAGAAGTCCAATCGTCGCAATCATGGAGTGGATTTCACCGAAGCAAGCGACGTTCTCTACGATCCTCTCAAAATGACGTTACCCGACCTTGAACATTCCGACTTTGAGGAGCGGTTCATTACAATTGGATATTCCAAAAAAAGCCGTCTCCTGCTCATCGTTCATACCGAGCAGGAGATCACACTCGACAAAGCGTATATTCGGATCATCAGCTGCCGCCAGACGACAAGACAGGAAAGAGAAAACTATGAAGGATGAGTATGATGACGGGATGTTGCCTGAGTACGATTTTTCGGGACCAAACGTGATACGGGGTAAGTATGCCGATATAAAACCGGAAAACACCAGCATTCGAGTCACTAAGAAAAACGGCGATGTAGTGACATATCCTTACTTAGCGAAAGAAGGGGTAATTTTGCTGGACGAAGACGTGCAGGAGTATTTTTCTGACAACGTCACGGTGAACAACACACTGCGTGCGTTGATCGCTTTATTGCCCAAGACCGAAGCGCGTAAGGGTGCATAACCTTTTCGCGCCCTCTTAATCCCTCTTAGGCGATTTGTTTCTCATAAAAGCCGGTTGTTTTGCCATGAAACGGCACATTTCTTGCAGTCTCTATAGAGAGAGTAACAGTTCAGGGTTGTTGGAATTTGCGCTCAAAAACGCCTTGCGGCTCTCTGCTCCACTCTCGAAGGAGAAGGGCAGAGGGCAGTTTTGGCAGTTTACTCCCACAACCCTGAACTGTTACCCCTTACCTTTCTCCTTGACAAATTTCCAAAGACATAGTATATTCTACATGTCGCCGCGTTTGTTGAAGGGCAAACGCATTTAAATCTATCAATAACTATCAATCCCAAAAATTAGGCAGACCCGTGACGGCTTTGCCTCGGCTAAAAACCTGCTCCGTGTCATCTGCTGAGGTCAATCCCTCGTCTTTGGCGACGGAACCCCCAGAATGAGCGCGGAAGAAGGCGTTTCTTGCCTGAGAACTCCCCCTCGCCGAACAACAGCAGAGATTGCGGCGGTGATGCCTCCGATTTTGAGAGTTATTGACTCACCTTACGCACGGCACTCTCAAAATGAGGTCGAAATTCCTCACTCGATGAG
>CAZPZP010000412.1:2822-4537 GCA_964591025.1 uncultured Chthonomonadaceae bacterium | reverse complement strand
CTTCGGACGCATAATGCCTTGTTGTGTTCCCCAATAACCCAACGACCTAACGACCCAATTGCCAAACGTGCAGCATGAGCAGCGTCCAGAGACGTTCGCCCAATCGCCGACTGCGAAATTCAACAGGAAAATCTTCGCCTTTACGCAACATCTGCACGGTTTCGGGGCGAAAGAGACCGTCCTGCTTGATGCGGCGCGGGTGCAGAATGCGGGCGATTTCGCGGCGCAATTCTTTGCCGCACCACTGCGTTGCTGGCACGCCCATTCCCCGCTTTTCGCGCCAAATAATCGAAGCGGGCAGATACGACTCGGCGACGCGCTTGAGCAGGTATTTTTCCTGCGCCCCCTGCAAAAACCATTCCGGCGGGCAAGCAAACGTCCACGCGGTCAGTTCGGGATCACAGAATGGCGAACGCACCCGCAGCCCGCACGCTTCCGCCAACTGACGCGAACGCGGCGCGATATTCTGCGCTCCTTTGAGACTTAAATTGGCGGCTCGCAATTGATGGAGCAGACTGGAAAATTCGCTCTGTTCGAGAGCGGGGCGTATCCAGTCGCCCGCGTCGAGGTCTGCCGTCGCTCGCTTCATTTCCGGCGTATAAAGCGTATCCGTCAAGCCAAGAAAACGATGGTAAGTTGCGAGATAGGCACGCTTACGATTGTACTCCGAACTGCCATAGAGTTCTGCTGCAATCATGGGTTTGTTCGCCCAACCGCCGAACAGTTGATCGCCAAACTCTCCCGTGAATGCAATTTCGGCATATTGAGACGCCGCAACGCCCAACAAATAGAGCGGCACACAGACCGGATCACCGAACGGCTGCTGCATTGCACTTGCCGCCGCGTAGAGCGATTTGGCGATCTGTCTACCGTGTGCAGGAACAACGTGGAGGGGGCGTTTGAGATGGGCGGCAACGGTCTGCGCGTGCGCCAATTCCGCGTTATAGGGTTCGCCGAAATCGAGCGTGAACAGATGAAGGCGGACGCCCATTTCGGAGAGTAACGCGGCGACTAAACTGCTATCGAGTCCGCCCGACAAAAAAACCGCAACCTCACGCGCTTCGCCTAATTGCCGCGCCGTCGCTTGCTGCAACCGTTCGCGAAGATCAATCGTCGCTTGAGTTTCGTCGGTCAGAAAGGGTTTCTGCTCCTGCCAAAGTGCTTCAGTTTGCAGTGGTATATCGCTCGAACTTTGCGGCGTAATCGTGACCGAACTTCCGGCGGGCAGAGTGCTGATGCCGTTATAAAGCGTTGTCGGCGTCGGCACATAGCCGAAACAGAGATAGCCATGAAGCGCGACAAGGTTCAGCGTATTGGGAATTTGTGCGGCTTGCCGCAGGAGATTGATGTCCGAGGCAAACCAAAATGTCTCACCAACCTGCGCCGTGAAAATGCCGTGCAGTCCGAACGGATCACACGTTAATAGAACACTCGGACTGCCGGAACTCAGATCAATCCTCGCGGCACAACCCGCCCAATCTGGATCGCCTTTTCCGGCTCGAATCTGCCCTTGCGCGTCCCGGTTCAGCGTGACAGATTCGCCGTTGCCGTGCTGAATTTGCAGGGCATAATTTTTGCCGCGAACAGTTTGTATTCCGTCTGTTTCAGTGAAAACAGACGGTGGAAAATTGCCGATACAGCCGATCCATGAAGAGGCAGGGCGCATCTTATTCAAATTGCAAATCACCCAGATTGACCGTGCCAGTTGCGTTGGC
>CAZPZP010000412.1:0-2722 GCA_964591025.1 uncultured Chthonomonadaceae bacterium | reverse complement strand
CGGCTTTCTCTTGACACTTATCTTCTCAAACGCCTATAATACGCAGACATTCCCAAAGAAAACAGAGGACTGCGTGAGATTGAAACCTACCCCTAAACTATTGATCGTGAGGAGTTTGCTGTTGCTGTTATTTTTCGCCCCACAACCGTCCGACAACGCGGACGCCGCGCCCACCGTTACCGAAGCCGAGCAAAAAGAAGAATCGCCTATCCTGACAGAGCATTCTATTAAAATCGGCGGCAAAAAGTTCGATTATAACGTGACGGCGGGCATGATGCCGCTCAAGTCCGAAACCGGCGAACTCGAAGCCAACATATTCTATATTGCCTATACCGCGAAGGAGCCGAAAGAGGGCAGCAAACGCCCCTTGATGTTCTCGTTCAATGGCGGACCGGGTTCGGCGTCGGTGTGGCTGCATCTCGGCGCGTTGGGACCAAAGCGGGTCAAAATGCTCGACGATGGCAATCTGCCGCCCCCGCCTTATGAACTTGTGGACAACCCCGAAACGTGGCTGGAACATACCGATCTGGTGTTTATTGATCCGGTAGGGACGGGATTCAGCCGCGCCGCAAAGCCCGACTTAGGCAAAAAGTTCTGGAGTCTCAACGGCGATATTGAAAGCATCGGCGAGTTTATCCGCCTGTATCTCACCAAAAATACGCGCTGGACTTCGCCGCTGTTTCTTGTCGGCGAAAGTTACGGGACAACGCGGGCGGCAGGGCTGTCGGGGCATCTCGTCGAGAAGGGCATCGCCCTGAACGGCATCGTCTTAGTCTCTTCGGTGCTGCAATTCCAAACATTAGAGTTTGATCGCGGCAACGATCTGGCGTACACCCTTTTCTTTCCGACCTATACCGCCACCGCCTTTTATCATAAAAAACTCTCCTCGTCGCTTCAGCAGAATTTAGCCAAGACATTAAAAGAGGCGGAAGCATTTGCCGAAAACGAATACGCTCCCGCACTCGCCAAAGGCTCCCGTCTCACCGGCAAAGAGCGTCAGAATATCGCCGCCAAAATCGCCAAATATACGGGACTGTCACTCGAATTCATCGAAAACAACAATCTGCGAATCGAACAGGACAAATTCTGCAAAGAACTCTTGCGCGATTCCAAAAAGATCGTCGGCAGACTGGACAGCCGCATTGTCGGCACGGACGGCGAACATGGCGCGGAAAATACGCAGTTCGATCCGAGTATGACTGCGATTCGCCCGCCCTATACCGCCCTGCTCAACCAGTATGTGCGGAGCGACCTCAAATATATCACCGACCTGACCTATTACATTCTTGGCGGCGGCATCAAAGCCCCGTGGGATTGGAACATTCGCGGCATGGGCTATGCGGATACGAGCGGCTCCCTGCGTTCCGCGTTCCAAAAAAATCCCTATATGAAGGTTTTTGTGGCGTCGGGCTACTACGATCTCGCGACTCCCTATTTTGCGACGGAATATACGCTGGATCATCTGGGCGTCGAACAGAATATTCGCGCCGGAATCAAAACCGAATACTACGAGTCAGGACATATGATGTATATTGAAGTCGGTTCGCTGTCGAAGCTCAAGCGCGACGTGGCGAACTTCCTGTCCGATGCAGTCCGCACAAAGTAAATGATACGCCGTACTCTCATTTTCGCCGGAATTCTGCTGACTGCGCTCTGGTTGTGGCAGCTTCATCCGTATCTCAATGTCGCCAACGATGCCGGACGCTATATGATCTTGGGCAAATCGCTGGCGACAACCGGCGATTATCGGCTCATCAATGAACCGCTCCGGCAGCGCGATACCCTTTATCCGCCGGGCTTCCCGCTCCTGATCGCCGCAGTACTAAAACTTTCGGGACGCGAACCCGGCGGCATTGTGCTTCTCGTCAAAGCGACGCAACTTGTTTTTCTGTTGTTGTCGCTTCCTCTGATTGCCCGTCTGCTCCAAAAAGCCAACTGTCGTCCGATTACCGTCAGTGCCGCTGTTTTGATCGCCGCGTGCTGTCCCGCGTATGCCTCGTATGCGAACGAAATCATGGCGGAGGCTCCGTTTTTGTTGCTATGTCTCGTGTCGGTTGTGCTGGTCGAGCGCACTCTCAGCAAATCGCCCGAAACACAAAACGAACAGGACGAATCTCCCTCCGAGAAACTCAATTTGCCGCCGAATTGGGCGCGTATCCTCTCGCTTTTGTTCGCGACGTTGGCGTTTTTGGTGCGGAGTGCGGGCGTTTCGCTTCTCATTGTGCAGTGTGTCTGGTTTTGGCGGCGTTTCGGAGTAAAATGGGGCATTGCGGCAACAGTTGTGAGTTTATGCGTGGTTGGCGGTTGGCAATCTCGTAACCGCAATGTCGTCAAGAACGCGCCGCCGGGAGTACTCTATTCATCTTACGCGGATCAATTCACACTGCGCGACCCGATGCGTCCGGGAGCGGGGCGAATCCAAAAGAACTGGAAGGGATTGGCGGTTCGGGCAAAAGACGGTTTCCCTGTCTATAGCGGCATGACTCCACGCACATTGCTGCACAGCATGAGTCGGTTTTCCGCTTGGGGAATTGTATTTTATGTTCTTGCTATTCCGCTCGGTGTCCTGATGTTTGCAGGAGTGGTTGTGACATGGAAGCACGAATTGCGGCTGTCGGCGGGATTTGGAAGCGTGTTCTGGCTGTTCGCGGCGATGTGGCCCTGGCGCGACCCGCGTTTCCTCGTTCCGATATTGCCGTTTTTGATATTGTATGCCGTCGTC
>CAZPZP010000411.1:0-4539 GCA_964591025.1 uncultured Chthonomonadaceae bacterium | reverse complement strand
TCGCGGTAGCCTGCCTCAAAACGGGTGAATCACTATTCGTCGGATTATCTAATAACCCAACGACCCACCAACCCAATCACAAAAGACACGGGTTCGCACTGAAACCCGTGTCTTTCGCATTACTTCTGTATTCTCTTGAACAAACGCAAGCGGAATGATAGGCTCTATCGAGTCCAAGTTCCACTGTAACTGACAGGGGTAAACTGCACGCCGCTCTGCTTCTCGGAGATTTCGAGAACAGGGGGATAATTGTCATTCCAATTGTTCAGCGGCATTCTGGTTTCCGTTTGCTGATAGGACGGCACTTGCGGATAACTGCTGACCTGAATGAACGCCTGTGACGCGGACGCCGGAACCATCGAGGCGTTCAGAGCAGTTCCTGAAAAGAAATCCGCCTCATCTTCTGGCTTGGCGAGATGCGCGGTCAGCAACACTGCCACGCACGCCATTCCCGAACCCAACGCTAACGGGCGCAAAGACACCAGATGCGTTCTGAGAAGAACAGAGAAAACTCCGTGCCACCCCGTATTTTGGTGACCTTCCGCCTCACGTTCGGCAAGATGAACGCGGTGCAAGATCACCTGCGGCAGCTCGATGCTCGGCTCTTGAACACGCAGACTGCCGAGCATCCGCTTCATTTGGAGCAAGGACAAATACTCGCGTTCACACTCACAGCACTGCGGGAGATGATTATGCACCTGACGATGTTCGATACCCGGCAATTCTCCATCGATATAGGCGGATAACAGATTGATAGTACGACGACAGTTCACGGGCGATAAGGACGGCGCGACACATTCTGCTTTAGTAACAACACAACGCCGTCTCCTCCTTTCTGCTAATTTTTGCTGTCTCACGCAACTGGCGCGAGACATCCCAACAAAAGGCAAACCAAATTTTCGAGTTAGGCGGTCAAGCGGTTCCGCATCAGTTTGCGTCCTCGATGCAACCGCGACCTCACAGTTCCCAACGAACAATTCATAATTTCGGAAATTTCTTCGTAGCAAAGTCCTTCCACATCGGACAGGATCACCGCCATCCGAAAGTCGGTGGGTAGAGTGTTCAGAGCCGTTTGGAGTTTTTCGTCCAATGTATCGCAGAGGAGCATCTGCTCAGGGTTCGCCTCGAAATCGGGTATCTCCAGTGTCACATCGGCGTTGCCATCGCCTCCCGCCTGAAACGGTTGGTCGAAGGACTGCGTCTTGAGTTTAGGACGCTTCCGCAATTCGTCGATAAACACCCGCGACATGATCCGATACAGCCAGTTCTCAAACGGCATGGATCGATTATAGCGATCAAAAAATCGGTAGGCACGCAGAAACGTCTCCTGCGTCAAATCTTCGGCATCAGGGCGATTGCCAGTCATCCGAAAGGCGATATTGTACGCCTGTCGGTGGCAGCGTGCCACGAGGCGATCAAACTCGCGTCTGTCGTTTTTGACCGCACTGGTGAACAGTCGGGCTATGTCCATCGGCGGATGCCTCCTTGCTTTGGGTTACGGAAGAAAATTCAGTTATGGTTCCCGTATCGCGGTTCCTCTCTATTTTCCCCGATTTTTCGTTGAAAATGTACGGGTCGGCACAAAAAACCTGTGCGATTTACGAATCATGCCCAAAACCCTCTCCGCCGAAAATCTGTTTGACGCTGAGGAAAGCCTCTGGTATAATGCCCCTATCCTGATTCAATGGCGGATCAACGGCACCACACTTTTGGGTGGGACGATGAAATTTTTCATCGCGCCCGCTCTTTTTGTCTCTCCCGAAACGTCTTATAGTATTGGAGGGTGAGCGCGTGAACGAAAAACTGCGACAGACCGTCGCCGCAATCACAATTTTGGGAGCAATCGGCGTATGCTTCGTCTTGGGTCAGGCAATGCGCGGCAGCGTCCATTCCGCGAACGCTTCCAAACGCGCCCGCCTGTTTGCCAACGCCGGCAGTTCCCTTGCCGACCCGGAACGCGCCGATTTCGCAGACGCCAACACCGATCCCTCCGAAATTTTCGATGAAGCATGGGAGCGTATTCAGCATGATTTCGTTCTCGATTCGATGGAAGCCGAATACCTGACCGAATTGATGCTCGCTCGCCTCATTGCCGGAACCCGTGATTCCGCTTCCCGTGCCTATACCGCCAAACAAAACCGCACGCGCCGCGCTGCCTTGCTCGACTGCTATGACGGCATCGGCGCGAATTTCGCTCTCCTCCACACCAAACAAGGCGACGTTGCCCGTCCTGTTCTGACCATTCAGAGCGTTGTTGCCGGCAGCCCCGCCGCGTCCGCCGGATTAAAAACCGGAGACCGCATTCGCGAGATCAACGGACGCTGGATCATTGGCACGCTGGAACCTGATATTGCCCGCAACGTCCCCAATGATGACGAAACAGGCGCAGCCAAGCCTGATGAGCAGTCGAAGTTTCCCAAAGGGGTTACGCTTGCGGCGGCACGCGATCTGCTTTCAATGGGCAAAGATAAAATCTATAAACTCAGCGTCGAGCGAACAGGCGAACCTGCGCCGCTCGAAATCGAAGTCCGTACCGCACAAACTCAATCGCCCGCCGCGTCGTTTCAATGGCAGGAAGAAGGCATCGGGCTTCTGACGATTCGCCGCTTCAATCTTTTCACTCACGATTTGGTGGAAAAAGCCCTGACGGAGCATACGTCAAAACTGCACGGGCTGATTGTGGATTTGCGGCAGTGTTCCGGCGGCGTTCAATCGGGAACTTTTTATCCCGAAGGGAACGGCGTTCTCGCGCTTACTCACTTGCTCGGCAAGTTAACACCGGGCGGAACTGCCGCGATTTGGGAAAGGCACAAACGCCAGCGCGAACCGCTGCAAATCGAGAGCAAAGGCAAGCCGAACTATTCCCTCGCAGTTCTGATTGACAAAGGCACGGCGAACCTCGCGGAAGTGGCGGCTTCGGGACTGCGTGATCTCGGCAGGGCGAAACTGCTCGGCACGCCCACATTCGGCGACGCGATTTTACGGCACTATACCGAACTCAAATCGGGCGGGGCGTTGGAGATCGCCACCGCGCACCTGCTCACAGCAAACGGCAAACCGATGGACAAGGGCATTGCGCCCGATATTTCTGTCGCTCCCGAAAACGCCCTCGAACTGGCGATCAAACTGCTTGCCAAAGAGTTCAAAGAGAGGAAATCTGCCGAGTGAAAACCCTTGGATTAAAAACGCGGTATTTGCTGTTTCCGGCGATCTGTGCGCTGTGCGGGGCATCGTGGCTTGTCGGGTTTGCCAGCCCCGACGTGCTGTCGTCCGCGCACTCGCAGCGCAAGCAGTATCCTGTCGAAGATGCCGCACTCAAGTCGCTGCCGAATGCGCCGGACAATGCCAAACGCACGATAGACCCACCCGCCGATTATCGGGACGCGATCCGTCTGCTCAAAGCCCACCACTATACTGCCACACTCGACCCCGCGCAGATTCGCTTGCTGACGTATGAGGCGATTCGCGGCATGGTGGCGAGTCTCGACGACCCGTTCAGCAGTTTCCTCGATCCCGACGACTGGACGCAAATGCAGGCGACAACACGCGGCGACTTCGAAGGGGTCGGGATCATTTTGCAATCCGACAACGGGCGCGTGCGTGTTGCAGAAGTCGTCGAAACCAGCCCGGCGGAAAAGGCAGGCGTCAAATCCGGCGATACCATTGCGAAAGTCAATGGGCAGGCGGTTACAGGGCAGAGCATGAATGAGATTGTTCGGCGAATCAAGGGCAATCCCGGTACAAAGGTCAAAGTAGGGATATGGCGTGGGGCGACTCCGCTCGAATTTTCTCTGCTTCGGACAAATGTTGTGCCGCCGATTGTCAAATATGAGATCGTAGACGCCCAAGCGCGTATCGCCCGTATCGCCCTGACCGAGTTCAATGAGCGCAGTATAGAACAACTCTTCGCGGCGTTCGATGCCGTCAAAAAGCAAGGGGCGCGGGCGATTATTTTCGACCTGCGCGGTAATCCGGGCGGGCTGCTGGACGTTTCGATAGACGTGGCAAGCGTGTTCATTCGCCGCGACTCGCGCCCTGAATTCCAAAACGCCGTTGTTTTTGTCAAAGAAGGATCAGGCGACGAAGCCAAGCGCGTTCTGCGTTCCGATTATTACCGCATGGATAAAATGCCGCTCACGGTATTGGTCAACGGCGGCAGTGCATCAGCGGCGGAGATTGTCACGGCGGCGATTCAAGATTACGGCGCGGGGACGATTGTCGGCGAGCGAACGTATGGGAAAGGGAAAGTGCAGACGTTGTTTCCACTCGATGATACGTCTGCCCTGCGCCTGACAACGGGACTCTACTATTCGCCCAAACATACGGACATCAATTACAGACACGATGCGGCAGGACGCCGTATCGCCGACACAGGGGGCGTTCTGCCAGATGTTGCAGTGACGCAGCCACCGAACTGGGGAGGGTGGAGTGACCACAAAAACGACGCTCAACTCCAACACGGCATCGAACTGCTCCAGACAAGATTGAATAACGCAGACACAGCGAGATGAATTGTTGCTGTGCGATTTCCGTTGCCGG
>CAZPZP010000410.1:0-4547 GCA_964591025.1 uncultured Chthonomonadaceae bacterium | reverse complement strand
AGTACCCGCACTCTTATTTTACTTCGCACAGCAAGGAGTCACGACATATCATGGTGATTTTGTTTTCGATAGACGGAATGCGCCCCGACGGGTTGCAGCAAACCGACACACCCACAATAGACGCGCTGATTGCTTCGGGCGCGTCTACAATGAACGCCTCGTCTGTTATGCCCAGCGTGACATTGCCCTGCCATACCTCGATGCTGCGAGGTGTAGACGTTTCGCGTCATGGGATCACGTCGAATACGTTTCAGCCGTTGGCGCGTCCGGTTCCCAGTCTGTTCGATGTGGCAAAGGCGGCGGGCAAGCGCACAGGGTTCTTTTACAATTGGGGCGAACTGCGGGATTTATGCGCTCCGGGCAGTCTCGACGTGGGGTATTTCTGGAACGACGCCCTCACACCGGAAGGCGATTGGCGTATTGCACGCACGGCAGCCGCGCATCTCAGCGAGGAGCCATTCGATTTCCTTTTTGTCTATCTTGGCTACACCGACGAGTGCGGACACGAACACGGCTGGATGACGCCGCCCTATTTAGACGCTATCGCCAACGCCGATCAATGTATCGCCCACGTTTTGGACGCTTGCCGGACAGCGCAAATCGAAACCACCGTTTTGGTGCAAAGCGATCACGGGGGGCATGGTCGCTCGCATGGAACGAATTGCGCCGAAGATATGACGATCCCGTGGATTCTCTCCGGCAAAGGCGTGCGTCAGGGCGTCCAAATCCAAACCCCTGTCCGCATTTTCGACACCTGTACGACCCTTGCCGCCCTCCTCGAACTGCCACAAGCCCGCGAATGGGACGGCAAGGTCATCACGGCGGCGTTAGAACCACTGTGACCTTTTATGCAGGAATGGAGTCGAGCAAGCCGCGAATATACCCGATGGCATAGGCACGCCCGCGATGTCCATACCGCGAATCGTTGACCAAATGCGGAACATGATCATCGAGAATAAAGCCGTTGAAGCCGACTTCGCGCAGTTTCTTGATCACGGCGACCACGTTGCTGTTGCCCTCGTCAATGAAACACTCGTGAAAATCGTCGGCGCAGCCCTGCACGTCGCGCAAGTGAATATAAAAGAGCCGTTTGCGTGTCCCAAACCACTCTATCGCCTCCAAAACGCCCGCGCCGCCGCGCATCTCCGACCAGCACCCATGACAGAAATCCAAGCCGTGCATGGGACTCGGATGGGTTTCCATCGCCCGCTTGAAATCCTCGAACTGGCTGAAAATTCGCGCCACGCCGCCCAATGTCGGAACCGGCGGATCATCGGGATGCAACGCTAATCGAACTCCCGCCTCTTCGCATACTGGCAGAATCCGCTCCATATACCAATCGTAGTTTGCCCGCATCTCTTCGGCGAAGTACACGCGCCCATGCGTCAGCGGCGCGTCTTTGACTTTCTCATATCGGAACTCATTCGAGACGGCTCCGCCCCGAACTCGCGTCTCGAAGGAGGTACGCCAAACTCCACTCGGCATCCAGTGATAGCCGAGAATAGGAATGCCCGCCCTGCCCATATTGCGAATTGTGGCGATCATACTCTCCAACTGCTCGTCGCGCCCCTCCGCGCCCGTCATAATTTTGTCATAGAATCGAATTGGCACATTTTCCAGCGCGGTCAGGCGCAGATTGTGGCTTTCGGCGCGTTGGCGCAGAGCATACAAATCCTCGAACTCCCACCGTGCTTCACCCGGAAGCAGAGGAGTATTCAATTGTACATCGTCCGAACCGACCTGCTGCGCGAACGCGAGATACTCGTCATCGAGTTCTTTGTGCTGCCCGACACCGATTCGCATCGGCAGGGCATCCAAATCAATCGGGTAAAGGCTTGCCATAGGTTTCTCTCCTGTCCTTCTTCATTGAATTCAATCGGCAAAATTTCTGTGCTTACTGCCCCAACACTCCGCCACATTCCGGGCAGAGCGAATACATACCCGGAACCGACACACCGCACCGATGACAAAAGATCATCTCGAGGTCGGTATCGTCTGTCTCTTCGGGTTCATCGGGTGGCTGCTCGAAAAGACGCGAAAGGTCATAGGGATCGCGCTGCTCCCGCCATATCTGAACGGCTTGATACAGAGCGATACCCGCACCTGCCGCCATCAGCCCAATTCCCAACGGCGGAAACGGATAAAGCAGTGCGGTACTCATAGCCATCAAGACAAGTGCCGCCACCAAACGCATCCACCGCCGATAAGGAAATCTCTCTCTCACGCTTCCGTTTCCTCACGCGCAAGCAATCTCTCGACTTCTTCCTTTGCCTGTTTCAGCAATTGCTCGGTTCGGGCAATTTTAGCATCAAAATCGAAAAATGGAAATGGCACAAGAACTACTCCGCCGACTGTAGGTGTGACCACGCCGCATACTCCTCTGGTCTGTTCCAATCCACTGCCAACGCGCTTTCGCTGAGAAGTGTCGTTTCGTCTCTATTGACCAGAGGTTCTTCCAGTATCGTGACAAATGCACGCCTCGCTTGAGGCAGGGTGACCTTCTCCAAAAGGTGAATGCCGCCTGCTGTATCTATCGTTGCTTCCACTGTGCGTGCTATCTCTGAACTCCTTTGATCAAACAAAATGCTTCTCGTCTCAGACGAGAAAGGGTTGTCGCTTCAATTCCCCTTGATCGCTTCCAACTCCTCCCAACGGGCATACAATTTTTCCGCTTCTTTTTGGGCTTGCTCGACGGCTTGCCATGCCGCAGTGAGTTGTGCGTGATCTGCCGTCACTTCTGGCGCGGTGAGGCGGGCTTGCAACTCCACGACACGGCTTTCGGCATTGAGAATCGTCGCTTCGATTGCCGCAAGCTCGCGCTGTTCGGCAGTGCTGAGTCGTCTTTTTGCGGCAGCAGTCGGGGCGGCTTTGGCTTCGGCTGTTGGGCTTGATTTGGCTTTCGGCTTTCGGCTCTGTTCCCATTGAGAATAATCGGCGAAATAGTCCGTGCCGCCTTGCCCGTCCAACGCCAGAATCTCGGTAGACACGCTGTCGAGCAAATAACGGTCATGGGAAACCAGAATCACCGCGCCCGGAAATTCCAGCAGACTCTCCTCTAACACTTCCAGTGAGGGAATATCGAGATCGTTGGTCGGTTCGTCCAAAATCAGAATGTCGGCGGGCATCAGCATGAGATTGGCGAGCATAATTCGCGCCTGTTCACCGCCGCTCAATGCCCCAACCTGCTGATCCAACTGATCGGGACGAAACAGAAACCGCCGCGCCCACGCCGAAACGTGCAGGGTTGATCCGCGAAAACTCACATTATCGCTATTTGGACTGAGAGCGTTTCTGAGCAGCGTGGTCTTGTCGAGAGGCGCACGCACCTGATCGAAATAGACATAATTCAGACTGTCTGCCCGCTTGACGGTTCCGGCGTCGGGTTCGAGTTGACCTGTGAGAACCCGAAGCAGTGTGGTTTTGCCGCTGCCGTTACGCCCCAACAGTCCCAAGCGCGTGCCGGGCGACAGCAGTAGATCGAGGTTTTGGAAAAGAAGATTGCCGCCGAGCGATTTGGCAATGCCTTTTGCCGCAACTAATTCTTTGGTTTTGCGTTTCGAGGCATCGAATGTCGCTTCCATTTGGCGGTTTTGGCTGTTGCGGTATTTGACTTCCGCGAGTTCCGCAATGAGCCGTTCTGCCCCCTGAATGCGCCCTTGTGCTTTAGTGGTTCGTGCCGGTGCGCCGCGCCGAAGCCATGCGATTTCCCGGACAACTTTGCCCTGCAACGAGTGCTGCTGTTTGGTTTGGGCGTCGAGGCGTTCCTCTTTTTCGATCACGAAGTCACTGTACGCGCCTTCGATGCTGAGATAGCCTTCGGGATAAGCGCGGTTCAACTCGATGATCCGCGTCACGACATTCTCTAAGAAGATTCTATCATGGGTGACGACGACAAACCCGAACTGTGCATTCGTGAGCAGCCCTTGCAGCCACAACACGCCCTCAAGATCGAGATGGTTTGTCGGTTCGTCGAGGAGCAGCAATTCCGGCTTTTGCATGAGGGCGACACCGAGGGCGAGCCGCTTCCTCTGCCCGCCCGAAAGCGTTTCGGTGTGCTGTTCCGTGTCGGCAAATCCCAATTGCGAGAGAACGATGCTGTACTGCGCCGCCTTCTCATAGTCTGCCCAATGTTCCGCTTCGATGGCTTGCTGAAGAATCTCCTCGATGCTTTTGCCCGCCGGAAACGATTCCTCCTGCGGCAGATAGACCAGTCGCAAGCCGCGCCGGGTGACGACTTCGCCGCTATCCGGCGATTCGATCCTTGCCAGCAGTTTGAGAAGCGTGGATTTACCTGATCCATTGGGTCCGATTAGCCCGACCTTCTCCCCCTCCGAAAAGCCCAACCCAATTTCTCGAAAAAGCGGTCTGCCACTGTAGCCTTTGGTGAGTGCCTGACTGCTGAGTAAAAGCGACATTGTTTATCCTATAGCGTGCGATTTTCCCTCAGTTTACCCGACACGGGCAGACCGCTTCTGTGATTTGCTTATTAAACCTCTTGCAAGAGTGTTTTCATTGCCGGGTACAAGAACGTACCCGGCTGAAAAACA
>CAZPZP010000409.1:0-4567 GCA_964591025.1 uncultured Chthonomonadaceae bacterium | reverse complement strand
CTGTTTTTTAGACGGGTACGTTCTTGTACCCGACTCTTGCAAGAGGTCTATTCGGGAATTATCCCCGTTTGGCGTTGAGATAGTCCTCGCGCAGAATGGCACACATTCCGTGATCTGTGTAGACGCCCCATTTGAGAAACTCCTGTCGCCGGACGCCCTCGAAGATCATACCCGCCTTCTCTTGCACGCGCCGCGATGCCGGGTTTTTAGTGAGATAGCCCGCTTGGATACGGTTGTAGTGCAGCGTCTCGAACCCGAACGCAATGACGGCTTTGGCGGCTTCCGTGGCATAGCCGTTACCCCAATACGGCACGCCGATCCAATAGCCGATTTCGGCGCGATTGTGGGTTGCGTTGCCATGAAGTCCGATGACTCCGACAAAGGTATGATCCTCTTTGCGGGTGATGGCAAAGGTGAAATCGGTTCCGGCTTCGGCTTTTTCCCATGTGCTGCGGATAAACGGTTCGGCGGCATCGTCAGGGTAGGGATGAGGAACCAGCAAGGTCATTTCGGCGACTTCCCGCGCCCCGGCGAGTCGCTGAATAATGGGAGCATCGGCAAGTTCAAGGCGGCGCAAAATCAGGCGTTGGGTCGTTAGGTCATTGGATTGATGGGTCATTGGTTTTCCTCTTTGGGTGATTAGGATTGTGATTTCTTGACAGCGGTTGCGCGGGGGAAGTTGCGCCGAACTTTCCAGAAGAGGGTATTTTGCATTGCCCAACGACCTAACGCCCCAATCACCCAATCACCCGAATTGTCGGGTATGCTTAAAGTGGGACGCATGAAGGAGCGAATAAGCGGGTGAACAGTGTCAAATCTATCATTCCATTCATTTTGAATCGTGCGGCGGCGGATGCCGATTTTCGCGGGCGTTTGGTGCGTCAGCTGGGTAACACTCTCGCCGAAGAGGGCTTTATTCTTAATGATGAGGAGATGCGGGCAATACGCGAGATGATCGAGCCGCTTGACGGATTGACAGAGCGTGTTGTCTATGAACGCATTGCCGCCCTATATCGCCGTAACCCACGCTGAAACTTGGAAGTTTTAGAAAAGGTCGTTGGATTATGAACTTTGCTCAAATTGTCTTGATCGCCTATAGCACTCTCATGCTCATTGGGGGAATCTTCGGCTATACTGCCTCGAAAAGTATGCCGTCTCTCATCGCAGGGATTGTCAGTGCCATCGTATTGGACATCGCTTTTTTTCTCACCAAAACCAGCGGACGTATCGGCTATCTTGTCGGTGGCGTGACGGCATTTGCCCTGACCGCATTTTTTGCCTATCGGATTTATGAGACGGGCAAAGTGATGCCTGCCGGCGGTTTGTGCGGATTGAGTCTGCTTGCCGGGTTCCTGATTCTGAGTGGGAGCAACAGCCCGAAAAAATAGCGGGCAAACTGTTGATTTGCACAGTGACGAGTGTGTTTTCGCATCCATTCGCATCACGTATTACTAACAGGGATCGCACTAAGTTTCGCATATTGTGGCGGAATCGGTGCTACCGGTGAAAAATATCGGGATCACTCAACATTTCGGGAACATCTGGCACACATTTTGCTATATCAATAAATTGAGGAGAGCGTAAGTTTCGCAACCTTTCCTGCAAAACCCGTGCTGACGTGCGCGACACTGAAGGGTGAAGATTCCGGGCTTCATTTGGTCGTGCGCCTCCTATCGGTAATTCAGGACTTGTCAACGGCATCCCTCCAAAAAGGAAGGGTGCCGTTTTCGCTTGTCTCCCTTTGTCACCACAAAACTGGTATTCTCATGTGCCATAAAAAACCCGCCAAGTACGGAATAACTTTACTTGGAACGCTTTTGATAAATTCTCTCCTCTCCTTGGTAGGAGCGTTCTCATTATTACTAATTCGTGCGCGACGATGTGGAGAGCCGTCGCCCGTTGATATAGAGGCTGTAGAGGGTACGCTTCTCAAACAGAACGTATCGTCTCGACCACGCAACCGTGAGGCGGATAGAGCAGACAGGCTGTTCCTTGACCGCAGCACGGTTGTGTGTTTTTGTCTCTGATTTTCCCCTCGTGCGGCGAGTCTTCAATCGCTGAATTCGTCGAATAATCGGTTTATGAGTGGCTCTACTTCTTCGTCCACAAAAATATGTCCATTGCTCCGAAATATCTCGATTTGGATTTGCCCATCATCCAAAATTTCTATTTCCCAGCGTTCCCCCGGCACAGGAATTTTTATCATCAGTGCGTTTGCGGTATGCGCGGCAATCTCATGATAGATATTGACCGCATCAAGTCGTTCAATAGACCTCTTGCAAGAGTCGGGTACAAGAACGTACCCGACTCAAAAACAGCCGTCCTGCGGACGGAATTCCCTCTCCCTATCGAGTGCGAAGCACGGCACGGCGGAACGCCCCTCGCAGAGAAATCGCAACAACGAGATTTGGACAGCAACAATTCATTTTGCTGGACTTAGGCAAGAGGTCTACTGTCGAAATTTTGGAATCGCGTCTATTTTCTGCCTCCTCTTGGAAGCGTATCACGTTTTGATTTGCGTCTGTTCATCATCTCTGCATGAACCCGCGCCACATCGCCCATGTAACCGTTAGTTTTTGCCTGTGTCGCTGCCTTGAAAATATGCTCTCTCGCTCTTTTCTCGTCGCCAAGTGCCTCGAAATAGAGACCGAGATAAAGATGAGCATAAAACAATGGTTCCCCGGCACGAGTGTTTTGGGGCGCGGCTTGAGCCGCCGCCAATACGTCTTGAGGAAGTACCTTTCCGGCGAACAATAGATGCACCTGAGCCATCGGAACGCGGGCATCCTGCTCAATGGAAATCAGTCTCTTTTTTGCAGATTCCAGACCGTCCGCTCGTGCGGTACAGAGGAAGTGCCAGACAGCGTTTTCCACGTCATGAGAATTAACGGTTTGGTGAAGTTCGAACTGCTGTTTGCCTTCGGTGAAGCGTCCGGCATAGTAGAGTGAGATACCGCGCTGCCAGTGGAAAGGCTTTTGCTCAGGAACAAGGCGCAGGAACGTGTCGAAGTCCACCAGTGACTCGGCGATTTTGCCCCTCTTGAAATGTGCTCCTCCCCGCGCTTGCCAAACGGCGGCGGATTTCGGGTCGAGCCGCAGAACCTGACTGTAATCGGCGATGGCTTTTGCGTAATCTCCCTGAGCGTCGTAGACCTGCGCCCGAATCAGCCAGCCCGTCATCTGTTTTGGGGTAAGTTTGATTGTTCGACTCGCCAATAGGAGTGCCTTCGGGAAGTCCCTCTCTTGGAGAGCCGCCTGTGCCTGTTGGGTGAGTGCTGTCGGCTCTTCGTCTTCGAAGGCAAAGACAAAAACAGGTGCATGGACTGCCGTTTGGACGGGCATTGTCGCGATGGCTGCCAAACTTCGCAGGGTGAAAAGCCCGCCATGGGTAAGTGGTGGCTGCTCATACTTGACCTTGCCACTTGTTGCGGCGTCATGGAACCGAACGCAAAGGGTCTTGCCGCTCGGAGTGGTGAGGCAGGCTTGAAAGTTGATACTGTTGTTGGTCGGTACAACGATTTGGGCGCGGGTGGGCAAGGTCAGGGCGAGGATAAGTGCGATTGCGGACAATCGGGACAGGTGTTTCATAGAGTGGGTTCCTTTCCATAGAAAAATTTCACTACCCAACACATTTTGAGAGGAGGCTGCCCTTTGGGTATTCTTGATTCCTACCACAGAACAGGAGTACCCGATGAACAATAATCTCAGACGTTAGTGTGCCATAAAAAAGGCACTCAAGCAACTGCGTGAGACCAAACCCAAAGGAAATGTGACCCGCCCTCTCAACACATTGGCGATGTGTATTGCCGGGATTGTCCGCCGTCAGAAATGTCCTCTCCCTGCCATTGCTTGGGGTGCGAATCAAATTTAGGGCAGTAGAAGGTTGTGCGGGTACTGAAAGTACCCGGCAAAAAAAGAAACCGCCCCTCTCCCAAAATGAGAAAGAGGCGGTTTGATTCTCTGAGCGGTTGTTTCGATTAGTTGTCGGTTGACATAGCGGAGCCGCCACCACCGCCCGCACGTCCACCGCCACCACCGCCCGTCCGTCCGCAGCCGCCTCCAGCACCACCGCCGCCGGCAACGCGACCCATTCCACCACCCGCACCTGCCGCGCCACCGCCACCGCCGCGCTCGAACTTCTGCGACTCATGGAGGAAAATTGCGATACCCGTCACTTTGTTGTTCTGAATATCGAATTGCGCGTGATGCTTTTGGTTGTAGAGCATGGTCAGCACATCGCCCTGTTGGAGCATATTATCGGGATACCCATAGGTCGAATAGACGTTACGAACCGGATCGCCGAGTTTAAGTTTCTTACTAGTTGGTATGCCGAGACGCCAGCCGAATTGCCCGATCATTTCGACACGCCCATCTTTGTTGAAATGGAAGGTATAGGCAAGCTCTTTTTCACGGAAAAGATAGACCCAAACATAGCCGCCAGAAGCGCGATAGCCTTCACCGCCGGACGCACCCGCTCCGCCGCCCATCATTCCGCTTGCAGGAGGCGCACCGGGCATCATTCCCATGCTTCCTGCTCCTGCGCCTGCCATCCCGCCCCCCATAGAGC
>CAZPZP010000408.1:0-4604 GCA_964591025.1 uncultured Chthonomonadaceae bacterium | reverse complement strand
TGTCGCGACGAAGCACTTACCATCAAATGAGAGCATATATACGAATACAGGAAACCTTATCAGTATATCTACAAGCGTATTATAACGCTTTCATAACACTATGTCAATGACTTTGATCGCAAATTTTCATATTAAATTCTTGTTAAGAGGGTGCGTTGATATTCGTTCTTGGGGTACGCTAATTGTCTGCTGTCGTGACTGGACGCAAGCACAATAGGAACGGAAAAGAAGAGGAAGCACGATGATCGAGTTGGTGGTTTTCGATATGGCAGGGACAACAGTTTATGATGGCGACGCAGTTCTGCACAGTCTGCAAGCGGCGTTGCCCAAAAGGTCTTGGAGGCTCCGTTCTCGTTGGTCTCTTAACCCCTCATACAAGAAGCCCCTTCCATTATGGCTGCAAAAGGGGCTTGCTCCGCTGCAATAGAGAGCCGCAGGGAAAACAGTGGCGGGATAGCCGCTTACTCTTGAGGATTATCAGGGGCAGAGGGTGGAGACGACTGCATTGGCATAACCTTTCCTACAGGTGCACCGAAACTCTCCGTGGAGATCACACCATCGGCGTTTCTGGTTGAAACGATCTGCAACAAGCTGCCGCTTAACTCCAAATGCGCGGTGTGCGGAGCCAAAATATAAGGTGGAAAATCGCCCCCATAGAGGCTATAGTCCATGGCTCCAACTGCCTCTCGCAACAACGCACTCAGCAGCATCCGTCGTTCATCCTCTTTTAATTTTGCTATGGAGACGGGTGCCTCAGCGATTTTTGTCGTTTCAAGACGCTGTATCAGTTTTTTGAGTTCAGGGTAACCGAGCCTGCTTTTTCGCAGATCGAACCATCGCATCTTTAGCATTCGAGGGTCGGAAACGAGTGTCGGTATCATTTCCTGTGCAGTCAATGAAGGACGGCGTGCGCCGAGATAGTCCCGCAGGTCACGCAGTAAGGCAGATTGGAGCCTACGCGGAATGGCAAGAATACCTGCTGTATCCTTTAGTGAGCGCGGCTGAAATCTCACGTTACCCAAAGGGCTTTCGTTCCAGTGCCAGTCTTCAATTTCTGCGATAGCATCAGTCAATGCCCGTTGGGTGACGTTCTGACAAGAGATGAAGTAACGACGAGCGAGCAGAATATCCTCTGCTGAATAATTCAGCTGCATGGGTGCTGTCAGAAGCGGCAAAATTTGTGCAAGAGTGATGTCTGCTTGGTGCAAACTCACGGGTTTGCTCCAGCGTCCTGTTGCGCCCTTAGGATATTCTCTGCCTCGTTCTTCCTCAAAATAGCCGCTCTCATTCCAGCATCTTGTTGTAGAGGGCATTGAAAAAAACTTATTTTCTTTTGGTAGAGTGGTGCTAAGAGCGCGTAAAACATAAGTGGGTGACGATTGCGAACGGACATCAAAAACCCGCAACTCATAAAGCAAGCCGTCACTAGGAGTTTCATCAAGTACGATAGGAACCAATTGAATCTTTACTGTTTCCCACTGCGACAGTACTCTAGAGAGTTGCAGCCATTTCCCTTTTGCACCATCGGTACGATTCGCCACTCCTGCACGTTGGATTTGTTGTAATTGGTTGGGGGACAGCGATGAACCCTCAAGGTTCTGTCCTGATTGAAGAAGTAACCATTGTTCCGGTTGCAGCATTTTTGCTAATGTGACGACCTCGTCCAACCACCAACCGTTCCCCGAAGACGCCATCTGAAGTGTTGTGACATTCTCTTGGGCAAAATGTCGTATCCATTTTTCATCAAGCTGAGGATAATCGCCATTGTAACGAAACGCTTTGGTCAACAGAACGATGCCGCGCTTATCTATCGACCAGTGATAGTCAAATGCTGCTGCAACCGTCTCTAATGCTTCTGCTACTGTATGAGACTCTGCAATGAGGGCTTCGGTAATGAGTGGCGAACCGGCTGCAATAATGTTCACTTTATATTGAGTGTGGAGACGCTCCAAGGATTGAGTAAATGTGAGTTTCTCGGCTGGCAAGTCTACCTTCATTTTCAGTATGTCACTATTTTTCGATGAGAAAGCAGTTTGAGCAGTGACAGCAGGGAGAGCGAACAGAATAAGCAAAATACACATGAGGCTTAACCATGGAGATTTTGTAGTTTTCACGTTGTAATCCTTGAACATTTGTAGAAAACTGCTATAATGCAGTGTTTCGTTGCGGCGAAAATTTTTCAGCCTTTGTGAACAGTCAGATGCCTCACGATTGAAGGTTATTCACAAAGGCTGAAGGTAAGCGACTTATCTGTGTCTGACTCGCTATGGTACGAAGATGAACTTGCCTTCCGCATAGGCATTACCATAACCCCAACCGAAGATATGGGTTTCAAAATTAAAGTCGTAGGCGTAGTTCACTTGAGTGGTCTGAGTATCGCCCATTTTTGTGATGTCATAGTTCCCCTGTTCGGCGGTAAGGTAAAAGTTGTCCGGTTGTACATGACCCCATACTTTACTCTCTGCCACGGCTGCACTTGATTGTAAAGAACCTGAGACACGTGACTGCGCTTTGTAAGAAATAGAAGGACTGGCGTTTTGCCCTCCCGATACAAGTACAAGTGTCTTGAGTGTCACATCGGCAAATGAATTGTTGCCGCCCCAAAGAACTGAGTAACAGTAGGGACCAAGAGTCTGAGAAATGATCGCATTGCAAGTTGAACCACTTGCACTTTTAGACATTTTTTTCTCTACTTGAACATATTCAATCGTCCAGCCGTTTTGTTGTGTTTGAGCAAATAATGAAGAACAGGAAAGCGTAAACAAGGCGCATACTATGAAGACCATACGTATCATGGGTTTTCTCCTTGAGGGCAAATATCCCGTTCTGTTTCATACAGAAGAGGAAAATGAGGGCAATAAGAAACTTGCGTGATGGAATGGAGACTTGGAAAGTCCCGACAATGGTTACAGT
The DNA here is from genome assembly GCA_964591025.1 of uncultured Chthonomonadaceae bacterium. Classification (GTDB taxonomy): domain Bacteria; phylum Armatimonadota; class Chthonomonadetes; order Chthonomonadales; family Chthonomonadaceae; genus CAZPZP01. The sequence goes on along the minus strand of CAZPZP010000408.1, from coordinate 1,691 downwards.
CGAGTGGAGGAGCGCGAGGCGGAACAATAGTCAATCGCAATAGTGTAATGCTTGCGACAAAAAAAACGGGAGGGATAGTAGGGGGTAAAGATAGAGTTGTGTTTTAAGGATTTTTTCATTCTTGGAAACAACCTTTGCGTGTCTGCTCATAGTATATCACAATCAATCGCAAAATTCAATGCAAAATTTTATTAAATTTTTGTTAAGAAGTCTTTGTTGTGGTGATTGGAGGTAAATAATATGAGGTTGCATTATGAGAAGCGAATAGCAAAAAGAGGAAGCACGATGATCGAGTTGGTGGTTTTCGATATGGCAGGGACAACAGTTTATGATGGCGACGCAGTTCTGCACAGTCTGCAAGCGGCATTGCTGAGTGAGGGAATCGAGACAGAGCGCGACGAGGTCAATGCCGTCATGGGAATTACGAAACCCGTGGCGATTGCCCATATTTTGACCCAAAAGCGCGGGACGATTCCCGATAACGAAGAAGTCAATCGAATTCACGAGAAGTTTCTGACGCAGATGTTTGCCTACTACCGTGAACATCCCGATGTACGCGAAGTGGACGGGGCGGCAGAGACCTTTCAGAAATTGCGAGCCGCCGGAATCAAAATCGGGTTGGATACTGGGTTCAGTCGCTCCATTGCCGACACAATTTTAATGCGGTTGGGCTGGAACAACGCCGGTTTGATTGATGCGACGGTTACCAGTGATGAGGTCGAGAACGGGCGTCCTGCTCCCGATATGATCTTGCGATTGATGGAGTTGACGGGCGTTTCCGATGTGGCGAAGGTTGCGAAAGTTGGCGATACACCTTCGGATTTGAAACAAGGAACTTCTGCCGGCTGCCGCTTCGTTGTCGGTGTCACGGAGGGATCGCACTCTCGCTCTGAACTGGAAGCCTTTCCGCACACTCATCTTATCGGAACGGTTGCCGAACTGCCAAAACTGATTTTGGAGGACGCATGAGCGAGCGATACAATTGCGCGGTTGTCGGCGCGGGCATTTTGGGATTGGCGCACGCTTACCATTTGGCGAAACAGGGCAAGCGGGTCATCGTATTTGAGCGGCATCCGAAAGCGCAAGGGGCTTCGGTGCGGAATTTCGGTATGATCTGGGCAATTGGGCAGCCAGCAGGAGAACGCTATCGTTTGGCATTGCGGAGTCGTGAGATTTGGGGCGAGGTTTTGGCAGACAGCGGAATCTGGCATGAGGCGTGCGGTTCGCTCCATGTCGCATACCACGACGACGAGGCGCAGGTTTTGCGCGAATTTGCCGAGATGGCTCCCGAAGCGGGCTTCGATGTGCAGCTGCTGACGCCCGATGAAGTCCGCGAGAAGTCGGCAACAGTGCGAAAATTGGGATTAAAAGCGGCATTGTGGAGTTCGACGGAAGCGTGTGTCGATCCGCGTGAAGTGGTCGCCGAACTTCCCCGTTATCTCACGCAAAAGTACGGTGTGCGCTTCGAGTTTAACTGCGGCGTCACGGCGATTGATTTGCCCAATATAACGGCAGGCGGGCAGCAGTGGCATGCCGAGCGGATTTTTATCTGTTGCGGCGATGAGTTCCAGATGTTATATCCCGAACTGTTCCGCGCTTCGGGTTTAGTCCGCTGCAAACTTCAGATGATGCGAACCGAGCCGACGGGAGCAGATTGGAAATTGGGAGCGCACCTTGCCGCCGGTTTGACC
>CAZPZP010000407.1:0-4615 GCA_964591025.1 uncultured Chthonomonadaceae bacterium | reverse complement strand
GAAAAGAAGCAACCGTTTCCATGAGAATTTTTTGTCTCGAAGTCGGAACTTCCCTTCCGAATTTCCGATGAGAGCGGCATATAGGGTATGATTTTGCGAAAGAAATGCAACGAGCAGTCAAGGCAATAGAAGCCTCGCCTCACGGAGTTTCAAGAAGGAATCATTGATGAACAAATTCAGTCAACCGTTGGCGGAGAGTCACACTATGGACAAAACCGACAACATCGAACTCAGCGTGGTCATGCCGTGCCTCAATGAAGCCGACACGCTGGAAGTCTGCATCGAGAAGGCACAGCGGGCGATGCGCGAGCATAACATCGTCGGCGAAATTGTTATCGCCGACAACGGCAGTACCGACGCCTCGCCCGAAATTGCGCGACGCATGGGCGCACGCCTGATCCATGTCGAAGCCAAAGGCTACGGCAACGCGCTGATGGGCGGAATCAATGCGGCACGCGGCAAATATGTGATCATGGGCGACGCCGACGACAGCTATAACTTCCTCGAAATTCCGAAGTTTGTGGAGAAGCTGCGGGAAGGTCACGACTTGGTTCAAGGCTGCCGGTTGCCGGCGGGCGGCGGAACCGTTCTGCCCGGAGCCATGCCTTTTCTGCATCGGTGGTTGGGCAATCCGATGTTCACGATGCTGGTACGCTCATGGTTCCGCGCTCCGATCCACGATGTCTATTGCGGGTTGCGCGGCTTCTCCAAAGAACTTTATACGCGGCTGGATCAACGCTGTACGGGCATGGAGTTTGCGACGGAGATGATCATCAAGTCGAGCCTGTACAAAGAAAAAATCGCCGAAGTTCCGATTACGCTCCACCCAGACGGACGCAAATCGCACCCGCCGCACCTCAAAACCTTCCGCGACGGCTGGCGCACTCTGCGCTTCTTCCTGATGTACTCCCCGCGCTGGCTGTTCCTGCTTCCGGGCGTTCTGCTCATGCTGCTCGGTGTATTGGGCTATGCCGTCGCCCTGCCCGGTTTGACGCTCGGCAAGGTCACCTTCGATGCACACACGCTGATCTTTGCCAGCCTCGCCCTGCTGTGCGGCTTTCAATCGTGCGTATTCGCAATTTTTACCAAGCAGTTTGCTATCAGCGAGGGTTTGATGCCCGAAGACAACCGCCTGAATCGCTTCTTCAATGTGATCAATTTGGAACGTGGCATGGCGATTTCGGCGATCTCGCTTCTTGTCGGTATCGGCTTATTGCTCGGAGCGGTCAATCAATGGCGGCTCGCCGATTGGGGTAAATTGGATTACGCGGTCACGATGCGCTGGGTTGTTCCCGGCTTTACCCTCACTGCGCTCGGCTTCCAAACCCTGCTATCGAGTTTCTTCAGCAGCATTTTGGGAATGAGAAGAAAGTAGGGAACAGGTGACAGGGAACAGGGAACAGGGAACAGAAGAGAGGGAGAGGGGGAGAGGGGGAGAGGGGGAGAAAAATCCCAACGACCCAAAGACTCAACGACCCAATGACTCAACAGCGGAATTTGACGAGTATGCGGGGGATTACGATGCCGCGCTGAATCAGGGCTTGGCGGCGTCCGGCGAGAGCAAAGAGTATTTCGCGCAGGGACGTGTTGATTGGCTTTCCGGCATTCTCAAGCAACAGCAATTCACGCCGCGCCGCATCATGGATTTCGGCTGTGGAACGGGAGCCTCAACGCCGTTTCTGCTCGATACGCTACAGTCGGAATCGCTGGTCGGTGTGGATGTGTCTCGCGGTTTGCTCAAAGTCGCGGCAAAAGATTTCGGCTCGGCGCGTGCGCGTTTTGCCCTGATCGCGGAGTATGATGGGGAAAGCGAGATCGATCTGGCTTTCTGCAACGGTGTTTTTCACCATATTCCTCCGAAAGATCGCGCCGAATCCGTTGATTTTATTAAGAAGGCGTTGCGTCCGGGCGGCTTGTTCGCGTTCTGGGAAAACAACCCGTGGAACCCCGGCACGCGCTATGTTATGAGCAAAATTCCGTTCGACAAAGACGCCATTACGCTCACGCCGCCCGAAGCCCGCCAACTCCTCGCTTCTGCCGGTTTAGAGATTGTCCGCACCGATTTTCTGTTTATCTTTCCCGGCTCACTCAAAGTTCTGCGCGGCATCGAACCGCCCTTGTCGCGTCTGCCGCTTGGCGCACAATATCAAGTTCTCTGCCGCAAACCGGAATAACGCTTCGCTGTTGTCCTAATGAGAATCCTTTTAGAGCAAAGCCAGCACTTTTTCCAGAGCGGCATCTACTCGTAACATATCCGATGTCTCAAGCACCCCAATTTTCTGAAGCAAACGCAATTTGCTCACGGTCTGAAGTTGTTCGCATTTGACGAAAGACGCGGATGCCAATCCGTTCATCGCCGACGGCTCAAGAGCGATATGAGTAGCAATGTTCCGTCCTTGAGTCGAGACTGCGGCGACAATCGTCAAGGGATAATTCGGATTAGTGCTTGCGGGATTTTCTTGAACGACCAAAGCAGGGCGTCTGCCCGCCTGCTCCGATCCTCGCGCCGGATTCCAATCCAGCCAGTAGAGTTCGCCGCGCTGGACAATGGGATTAGGAGAGTTCGGCATTGAGCATGACCTCCGCCTGAGCGTGGATAGCATATTCCACATCGCAGAGTTCTATTTCCTGACCGAGCAAGGAATATTCATCATAACGCTGTTGTTCCTCATTAGCGCGAATGGTTTGCAGCAAACTTTCATGCAAAAGTGTGTTGAGACTTATAGCACGCTGCTGTGCCATTTTCTGCACCGTCGAATAGATTTCAGCGGGTAGCCGAACCGTTAAAGTTTTTGATGCCATTATCTGATCCATTTTTCTCCCCGTTTTTGTATTCAAAAGAGTTTACCTGAAGAGAGTGCGAAAATCAAACTCAAATCTTGATAGCGACGAGGTGAACTTTTGGGTGTTTTCAAAAAGGGAAAATGTCTTTCTCTTTTCTATAAATACTGCCCTTCTCGTCTTGAATTTCCCGGTTCCATCTGGTAGTATGCAATCACAAGCCGATTTCCGGCGTAGAATATACTGAGGATGGAACGCACTCATGGAAAATCTCAACGACAGCCTTCTCCAACTGATCACCGAAACATCTACCAATCTGCCCGCCGATGTCCGCGTTGCTATGCGGAACGCCGGACAGCGCGAAAACAAAGCGACGCAATCGGGACAGGCACTTGCCATTATTCGTCTCAATATAGACATGGCAAAAGATAACGTCTCGCCCATCTGCCAAGATACCGGAATGCCGACGTTTTATGTTCATACCCCTATCGGCGTCAATCAACTTGTCATCAAAAAAGCGATCCGCGAGATGATCGCCGAAGCCACACGTCTCGGCAAACTCCGCCCAAACTCGGTGGACAGCGTCACTGGCAAAAACAGCGGGCTGAATTTGGGACCCGGTACGCCCGTGATCCACTTCGAGCAATGGGAAGAGGATGAAATCGAGATCATGCTCATTCTCAAAGGCGGCGGGTGCGAAAACAAAAATATCCAGTATGCCCTGCCAATTGAATTGCCGCACGTCGGCAAAGCGGGGCGCGACATCGAGGGCGTCTACAAGTGCATCATGCACGCGGTTTGGCAAGCGCAGGGGCAGGGGTGCAGTCAGGGATTTATCGGAGTGTGCATCGGTGGGGACAGGGCGAGCGGCTATGATTACGCCAAACAGCAACTGCTTCGCGCCGTAGACGACACCAACCCCGATCCCATTCTTGCCGAACTGGAAAACCGTGTAATGAGTCAAGCCGATGCGCTCGGCATTGGAACCATGGGCTTCGGCGGCGATGTCACCCTGCTCGGCTGTAAAATCGGCGCACAAAATCGCCTTCCCGCCTCGTTTTTCGTCTCCGTCGCTTATGACTGCTGGGCGTATCGGCGGTTGGGCGTACGGATTGATCCGCAAACCGGAGCGATCAACCGCTGGATTTTCCGTGATGAAAACCCGCAAAAACTCGCCGACGAATCGGGATTGCCGACCACTGGGCGCGAATTCCATTTCACAACCCCGCTCACAGAAGCCAATATGCGCGAACTGCGTGTCGGTGATGTCGTGGTTTTGAGCGGGCGTATGGTGACAGGGCGCGACGAAATCCACCATTACTTGATGGATCATGACTCACCTGTCAATCTTGAAGGGGCGGCACTCTACCATTGCGGTCCTGTTGTTCTCAAGGACGAGGACGGCACTTGGCATATCAAGGCGGCAGGTCCGACAACGAGCATTCGTGAAGAGCCATACCAAGCCGATATTATCAAAAAGTTCGGCATTCGCGCTGTCATCGGCAAGGGCGGCATGGGCGCGAAAACACTCAAGGGCTTGCAGGAATCGGGGGCGGTTTATCTCAACGCAATCGGAGGCGCGGCGCAATTCTATGCTGAGAAATTCCCGAAAGTCCATGCTGTTCATCTTTTGGAGGAGTTTGGCATTCCCGAAGCGATGTGGGAATTAGAAACTCAGGGCTTTTTGGCGGTTGTCACGATGGATAGTCACGGCGGTAGTCTGCACAAAACCGTTGAGGAGAGCAGCGGCGCACAACTCGCCCTGCTGGCACGATAACCCTTTATGAACGCGATTTGCTCAGCGGAATGAATTGTTGCTGTCCAAATCTCGTTG
>CAZPZP010000406.1:0-4657 GCA_964591025.1 uncultured Chthonomonadaceae bacterium | reverse complement strand
CTGCCGGACGCACCATGCAAGAACGGAACGGTTTAATCTTTGAAAGTCCCTTAGAGCTTCCAGCCTTTGCGATAGAGTGGGTTGAGAAGGGCGTTGGCGTCCTTGTTGTTGGTAAAACGGACGGCTTTCTCATTCCATTCTAACTTTTGTCCCGGAAAGCGAATCGCGATGGCTCCAAGCAGGGCAACCTGTGTCAGACGCCCGCCGTACTCGAAATTCGATCCGGCTTGGCGTCCGGTGCGTATCGCTTCAAGCCAATCCCATTGATGATTTTTGACACGCGGGATTTTTTTCTCCGGGGCTTTGCTGCCCGCATATTGCTCCCGAAGCTCCTCGGTCACAAGGCGGCAACCGCCCGCACCGTGCGAACCGTGAACAATTGCCCCTTTGTCGCCGAACAGAATGGCTCCGGTGCGCGGCACATTCTCATCGCCCTGAAAATCAGTGGGGGTCGGAAGCGCAATGTCGCCATCGTGCCAAACCAAGGTGACTGCGCCGCGATCTTTATTGGCAGGGAACTCGAAGGTGACTTTGGTTCCGGGCGGATAGGTCAGCCCGTGAACTGCCGGATCGTATCCGTGGACTTCGGCGTGAACAGACGAGGGCGCACCCAAATCCAATGCCCAGAATGCCGGATCGATCACATGGCAGAACCAATCACCAATGGTTCCTGTGCCAAACGGCATCCAGCCGCGCCAATTCCAATGCACCCAAAACGGAGTGTACTCACGGAACGAGGCAGGACCGAGCCAGAGATCGTAATTCAGTTCGCTCGGCACATCGTAATGCTCCTTCGCCTTGTCCAAATTGCGAATCTGACTGTAAACATCCCGAAACTCTCCGCAGCCCGCATGAACGGTATGAACTTTGCCGATGGCTCCTGCCCAAACCCATTCACACAGCTGCCGGATCGTGTCGCTGGAATGCCCCTGATTGCCCAATTGCGTGACAACTTTATGCTTGCGGGCGGCAGCCATCAATGCCCGCACCTCATGAACGGAATGCGCCAGAGGCTTTTCGCAATAGACGTGCTTGCCACGCTTGATCGCTTCCATTGCAATAACCGCGTGGGTGTGATCCGGGGTTCCGATAACGACCGCATCAATCTCTTTGTCTATCTCGTCGAGCATCACGCGATAGTCGGTAAACTTTTTGGCATTGGGATACTGCTCGAATTTCTTTGCAGCGTATTTGTGATCTACATCGCACAGGGCGACCAAAGTACCGCCTGCCGCGACGACGCTGTCAACATCGCCTCCTCCCATGCTGCCGACGCCAATCCCGGCAAACCTGATCGGGTCATCGGGGGAACGGCGTGGCGGTTCGTCCGCGAATGCGTCGGGGGCGACGTTGAGCATGGCGGCACCTATGCCCGCATGGTAGAGAAACTGTCTGCGATCCATCTTGGAAGATTCTGAGTCATTCATTTTTGTCTCCAGTCTTGGCAAAACCGTCATGGTCTGCACACAAAGCGAAACTCTGGCGTAATATACGCCATCGGCGCAGCAAATCCTTCTCACAAAAATCAAAGGGGTGCGAATCAAAGGAAGAAATTCATTTTTTGGTGTGAGGGAAAGTGGCGTTAGTCTCAGCCAGTAACCGATTCGGCAGTGACGGCAGGTGGAATAGGCGCGTCCATCTCCAACGCGGGCAGCTGACTCATATCGGCAATCCCGAAATAGTGCAGAAAGTCGGGCGTGGTGACGTAGAGCATTGGGCGACCCAAAGCCATTTTGCGCCCCGCCTCCATAATTAGCCGCCGTTCCAGCAGCGTTTTGAGGACGCCGCTGACGGAGACGCCGCGTATTGCTTCGATCTCCGGCGCGGTGATCGGCTGACGGTATGCCACTATGGCGAGCGTTTCCATCGCGGCGCGGGAGAGTTTGCTGCTGCCGCGTGTCAGCATTCGCCCAACCACCTCCGCAAATTCAGGGCGTGTCGCGATCTGCCAGCCGCCCGCAATTCGCAGCAAGTGCAAGCCGCTTCCGCGCTCCGTGAGTTTGATTTGCAGACTGCGAAGTGCTGACTCGACTGCTATCTCATCCTGCTGTAAAGCACGGCTCAAATCGGCAATCGGAACGGGTTCGCCCGACACAAACAGCAGACATTCCAATGCCGCTTCTATATCTCCAACAACGGGCAATGCCAAATCAGACACGCGCCAACTCCTCTTCGGTGATTCCAAACAACCAGATTGTGCCGCACACTTCCTGCTGATCGACCCGTATCCGTCCGCCGCGCAATAACTCCAACAACGCCAAGAACGTCAGGACAATGTCGTAGCGCGGGCAGGGCAGATCGAACAGCGACTCGAACGCGATACCACCGGAACCGGCTTGCGCCACTCGTCGGGCGATTTCCAGCATTTTCAAGCGCAGGCTGATGCGTTTGCGCGGCGTAACCGATGTCACGGGTTTTTCGTCTATGCCTGCTTCGGTCAGCAAACGATGCAGAGCCAGATACAACTGTGAGACCGTCGCTTCGCCTTCGGGAGTCGGGAGCAGATAGTCGTCGGCGTTCTCCATCGCTCCCCGAAAATACAGACGCCGCCGCAGCTCTTCCCATTCGCGCAAGGTCTCCAGCGTTCCCTGATACATCTGGTATTCGAGGAGTTTGGCAACCAATTCGGCGCGGGGGTCTTCGGATTCTTCCTCGCCCGGCAAGGGCGGCGGCGCAGGGAGCAACATTCGCGATTTGATCTCGATCAGGGTCGCGGCGATGACGACGTATTCGCCCGCCTCCGCCAAATCCAACGCTTCGATAATTGCGACGTGTTCGAGATATTGCCGCGTGATGTCGGCGATGGGAATATCAATAATCTCGACCTGATGCGAACGAATCAATTGCAGGAGCAGGTCGAGCGGACCCTCGAACGCGGGTATCTTGAAGTAGGGCGCGTTGGTCGTCAATGTTGCGGCATTCATTGGAGATTATGATACCCGATGAAGAGGAATTAGGGTTTAGGAAAAACGCGGCGATTGAGAGGAATACGATTTTTAGGGGAAGATACCGTAAGGTAACTGTTGATCATAGGACCCACGCGGGCGCGGGTTTGTTCGGTAAGGGACTTTCAAGAAAAAGAGCGTTCCACTTCTGCAAGTCCCGCATTGAGTCCGCGAAGGCGGACTTCGTGCTTTTGTGGTATCGGTTTTAACCGCCCGCCAAGTATGGAACGATTTAATTTTTGAGAATGGAAAGGACGCCTATGTTACGGCGTTCTGGTGGCAGGAAGAATACATTCTTCCTGCAATTCTCGCTGTTTTGGAAAAACAAGCAACTCAAGTGAAAACCGAAGCGGAAGAATGATCAGAACGGGCGAACCGGAACCCCATTACGGCGAACCTCGAAATGCAAATGCGGACCCGTAGACATTCCCGTTGAGCCGACCCGCGCAATCGTCTGCCCCTGCGTCACCGTCTGCCCTTCCGAGACAAGCAGGGCAGAGCAATGCCCGTACAGCGTCGTGGTTCCGCCGCCGTGGTCTATAATCACACAGTTGCCATAGCCCCGCGAATATGACGCCAGCAGCACAATGCCGCCCGCCGCCGCTCGTATCGGTGTTCCCGTTCGCGCCCCGAAGTCCACACCCGTATGCAGTTTGCGCCGCCGCAGAATGGGGTGATGCCGATACCCGAAGCCCGAAGTCACCGAACCGTTCACCGGCTTGATAAACCCGCCGCGCCACACCGTCGGCGGCTCATCGGGAAGCGCAACGACGGGCGGTGGTTTTCTGCCCGCTTTCTTTGCCGCCCGCGCACGCTCGATTGCCAATCGGCGCAACCGTTCCCGCTCCCGACGCAAGGCTTCCTGCCGCCGCTTCAGCATCTCCGACAACGCCCGAATGCGCGAAGTCATTGCGGCGGCTTCCTCTTCCAGCACATCGAGTTCCGCCTCCGCCTGATGCCGATACACCTTCACCTTCGCGAGAATCTGGCTCTGCGTCGCCTTGTCCTGCTGATACTGTGCGCGATCCGCCTCATACTCCACCGCCAGAGTTTGCTGTTCCCGCGCCTGCCGCTCCAGCCGTTTCCTGTCCGCCTTGGTAGAAGCAATATCGGTTTTCACGCCGTCAATGAGTTCCGCGTCACTCTTGACAATCTGCTTGACATAGTGATTTCGCGCCAGAAAATCGTGCATAGACCGCGCTTGCAGGAGAACTTGCAGATAGTTCGTATCGCCGCGCCGATAGGTTTCCCGTACACGCTCCGCCAGCAGACCTCGCCGCTTCTTCAACCGGATTTCGGTATCCTGCAAGCGGTTCGTGACGACATCATGCTCATTTTCAAGCCGTTCGATGCGCGAGTTGGTGCGTGATAACCGCCCCTGCGTCACCGAGATTCGCGCCGAAACCTGCTCGATTGTCTCCGTGATGACGTTCTCTTTGACCTTCGCCGAGTGAATTTCGGTCTTAACCGTCTTCATATCGGTCTTGAGACTGTTCAATTCCTGCCGTATCTGCGCCTTTTGCTTGCTAACTGCCAACGCCTGTTTTGGCGACATGATTTTGCCGCCTTTGCTCTTGGGCTTGCGCTGCGCGGAACACACGCTCACCGACAACAGCGCACAAACTACCAAAAGAACAGCAAAGCCACGAAGCCAAACCCCTCCCCAACCCTCCCCTTCACAAGGGGAGGGAGTCAAGACCCCTCCCCAACCC
>CAZPZP010000405.1:0-4665 GCA_964591025.1 uncultured Chthonomonadaceae bacterium | reverse complement strand
ACGTTCTTGTACCCGACTCTTGCAAGAGGTCTAATTGTTCTACACTCTTCTCATCATGACAGACACGGCAGGGAGTGTCAACGGCAAGGTTCCCCAAACTTGGAGTTTAAGGATGTATTCGCCCACACCTTCCAAAATCACCCGTTTCGTGCCATAATACTCTTATCTTTCAGCCCATTGTGAGGAAGCAGAATCATGTGCGTTTTTGCCCGAACTTATTCCGTGCCGAACCTGCGCCGGTTCCATACTGCATGGGCGACTGTGATTTCGATTATGTAGGCGACGCCGACGGCTGAAACTTTGCCGTTTTCGGTGTCGCCTGTTCTGCCGCGCTTGGCTGTCTCCAGAATCTTCTGTATGACGGCGGCGCGTTTTTTATGTCCCATTTTTTGCCTTGCATCGAGGCGTATTCACCGTTTGTGAGGGAGTTTTATCCTATGGAACCGACACGCGATTATCGCGCCACCTTAAACATCACGCTCAACGACAAAGACCCCGGAGCCTTTCCACAGCGCGGAAACCTGCCCGCCAAAGAGCCAGAATTCCAGCGGCGTTGGCTGACAATGGATTTGTACGCCAAAAGTCTGCGGAAGCCCGCACCACGCGGCACGTTCGTTCTGCATGATGGACCGCCCTACAGCAACGGCAATATCCATCTTGGACACGCCCTAAACAAAGTCGCCAAGGACATCACCTGCCGATTCCGCTCGATGCAGGGCTATTGCGCTCCCTATGTTCCGGGCTGGGACAATCACGGCTTGCCCATCGAAAACGAAGTCGCTAAAGCGTTTCTCGCCAAAAAGGAGACGCCCGACAAGGTCACTCTTCGCAAGGCGTGCCGCGAGTATGCCACGAACTGGGTCGAAACGCAGCGACAGCAGTTTCGGCGATTGGGCATACGCGGCGATTGGGATAAGCCTTATTTGACCATGAATTACGAGTTCGAGGCGAAGATCGTCGAGGTATTCGGCGAACTTGCCGAACGGGGCTTTGTCTATCGCGGACTGCGCCCCGTCATGTGGAGTGCCGTTCTCGAAACCGCTCTGGCAGACGCCGAAATCGAATATGAGATGCACCGTTCCAGCAGCATCTATGTTCGATTTCCGCTCAAAGCCGATCCGAATGGAGTGTTCAAGACAGAAGCGGGCGGCACGGCGAATGCCTACGCGATCATCTGGACAACGACGCCTTGGACGATACCGGCGAACCTTGCCATCGCCGCGCACCCGAACGAGGCGTATGTCACGTTCGACTATGAGGGCAATCACTATCTCATTGCGGAGGCGTTGCTTGAGTCGGTTCTGAAAGTTATTGTGCCGAAGGACGTACAGGAGATAAACACGGATTTGTCTGGTCTCGTCTCGGTGACGAATCGCGTTTTGGGGCATGAATTAGAAGGCTTGGTTTTCAAGCATCCTCTCTTTGATCGCGAGTCGCCGTTATTGATGGCTCCCTATGTGACGATGGACACCGGCACGGGCTTGGTTCATACGGCTCCGGGTCATGGCAAAGAAGACTTTGATACGGGGCGCAAATACGGGCTGTCCGTGCTGAATCCCGTAGATGAGAAGGGACGCTATACGGCAGAAGCGGGCGAATACGACGGCGTGAAATTCGAAGGCTTACGGGTCACAACATTCGCGGGAGCGAAGAAAAACGAGGACAGTCCGGCGAATGTGGCGTTGGTGGAGGCACTGGGGAAATCGGGACATCTGCTAAGGCATTCCTATATCGAGCATTCGTATCCGCACGGTTGGCGGTGTCATAGCCCACTGATCTTCCGCGCTACCGTACAATGGTTCATGAACATAGACCACGACGGTTTTCGGCAAAAGGCACTGGACGCAATTCAGGATGTAACGTGGTTCCCTAAAGAGAGCATCAACCGGATTCACATGATGGTCGCCAATCGCCCTGATTGGTGTTTATCGCGCCAACGCTCGTGGGGCGTCGGCATCCCGGCGTTCTATTGCGACAGTTGCGGCGAATATATCCTGACCCAAGAGGCAGTTGCCAAAGTCGCCGCCATGACCCGCGCCGAGGGTTCCGACGCATGGTACGCCAAAACCCCTGCCGAAATCTTGGGCGCAGATTATGTCTGCCCGCACTGTTTGGGCGGCGCGGCGGGCTTGCGGAAAGAGACGGACGTTCTGGATGTGTGGTTCGACAGCGGCGCGACCCATCGGGCTGTGCTGGAAGACACCGAGACATGGCCTGAATTGACGCGCCCGGCAGACGTGTATCTCGAAGGCGGCGATCAGCATCGCGGGTGGTTCAATTCATCTCTGATGTTGTCTCTCGCGACAACAGGCAAGCCGCCGTATAAGTCGGTTGTCACCAACGGCTGGACTCTCGACGAAAACGGCGAAGCGTTCAGCAAAAGCAAAGGCAACGGCGTCAATCCGCTGACGGTTATCGAACAGTCGGGGGCGGATGTACTGCGCTGTTGGGTCACGTCGCAGAACTTCATGGAGGATACGCGCTGCGGCGACAATTTGCTCAAGCAAGTGGGAGAGAACTACCGGAGGCTCCGCAATACCTTCCGGTTCCTTGTCAATAATCTTTACGACTTCGACCCGTCCGCTGATTCTATTCCTGTCGCGGAGATGGAAGAGATAGACCGCTGGGTTCTCGCGAAACTGAATCAACTGGTGCAGACCGCAACCGAATCGTATGAGGTCTATGAGTATCATCGTGTGTTTCATGCCGCCTTGCAGTTCTGCACGACGGAACTTTCCGCGTTCTATCTTGATGTGCTGAAGGACAGATTGTACGCTTCCGGCAAGACGTGGAAAGTACGGCGTTCCGCACAGACTGCCATGCACGAGATTGCGGAGACGATGGCGCGGCTGTTGGCTCCGATCTTGGTGCATACGAGCGAGGAAGTTTGGGACTATCTGAAGGTTCCCAACAAGACGGAAAGCGTTCATCTTGCCGAGTTCCCGACGGTAGGCAATATCGATATGGAACTGCTGTCAAAATGGGAGATGCTCTTAAGATGGCGTGATGAAGTTAATTTAGCACTTGAGAGAGCAAGACAGGATGGCAGAATAGGCAAGCCGATGGAGGCAAAGATTACACTGAACTTGATGCCTCCATCCTACGATAACCTTGCGCCATATATCAAAATTCTGCCGTCGATATTTTTAGTATCGCAAGTTGAGATAACTAAAGATACTGGTGGAGATGTTTACAATATCGGCGCGTCACTGGCAGAAGGCGTCAAATGTGCGCGGTGCTGGCTTATCAAAACCGATGTTGGAGTCAATACAGATCATTCCGAACTCTGCGGGCGGTGCGCCGAAGCCGTTTCCGCATCAGGCAAGTAGAGGCGTAGTGAAGCAAGGATTAGGGGACAGCATTGACAAGGAGAATCGTGTCACGCTGTCCCCCAAAGGAAGGAAGGGTAAACCCATGTCAACGGCTGTTCTTGAGAAATCTCAGGTCTCTCCCGCCGATTCCACTTCGCGCAATGGCGCGTCTGGGAGGGGGAACGTCCCGGAGTCCGCCCGCATTCCCATCACGCGGACGATGGCGCGACTGCTTGCCGACAACGGCTTAATTGAAGAGAGATACGAACTTATCGACGGAGAGATCATCAGCAAAATGGGAGCAAAACCGCCGCATTCTTTTACAATTCGATTGATATTCCGCTGGCTTCTATCGTTATTCGGCGTGGACTTCGTGCAGTCGCAGCTGCCGATTGATCCCGATGTCCCCGACGCAGAGATACAAGACCCTGTGCCGGACATTATCGCCCTTAATGTGTCGTGGGAGACAATGCCGGATCGCAACCCGACTTCGCACGAGATCGCCCTCGCTGTGGAAGTGGCGTCTTCCTCACTGGAGTCGGACAAAACCAAAAAAGCCCGACTCTATGCCCGCGCCGGAATAGTTGAGTATTGGATTGCGGACACCGAAAGCCGGACGCTGATTGTCTATCGCAAGCCGCTGAACGGGACATATCAGAGCGTGACGACCTACACGGCAGAAGAGACTGTCTCCTGCCTTGCTGCCCCGGACGCCTCCGTTCTCGTGGATGCGTTGATCGCGCCGACACCTTCCAATACCCTCGTGTCGTAGCGGCTGGAACCCCTCGCCCCAGTGAGGAACGAACAAAAAGGGGAAAAGAATCGGGGATAAGGGGCGAACCCGCCGTCTGCGATTTGAGGTACAATCGAAGTATCACGCAGTGCCGCCGCGCATGAGGTCAGTTCGTTATGTCATCTCTTCTTGCTGAAATCACTCCCGATACGCCGCCCGTTTCGTCACACCTTGATAACGCCGAACCGGAATACGATCTGCTGTCTGCGCCGGAACGAGTCCCGATTACACGCAAAATGGCGTGTTTCCTCGCCGACAACGGGTTTCTGCCGGGGCGATACACTCTGCATGAGGGTACGCTGTATACCGACTCGCGCCATATCGAACGCATTTCTATCACGCGCAAAATGGCGTATGACCTGATGGACACTAACCTCATTGCGGGCAGGTGGGAACTGATTGAAGGAGTGATACTGTCGAAGATGGGACAAAAGAGACCACACGCCAATACCCTGATCCGTATCTCTAATTGGCTGGAAGATATTTGCGGCAATAAGTACGTTCAGAGCCAACTCCCGATAGACATCACGCTGGCAGACGACGAGACAACCGAAACCGAAC
>CAZPZP010000404.1:0-4684 GCA_964591025.1 uncultured Chthonomonadaceae bacterium | reverse complement strand
GTACCCGGACTCACTCACACTTGCCATACTTTTGATTCGCACCCTTTGACAAACTCTGCAAGAGATGCGTCAAACTGAGTGTGGTCGAAAGGGTTCACCTATCCCAACCATGAATAACTTAACACGTCCACAGCGTTTACACATAGACGCCGTACATGAAACAGGGGGAATTGAAGAGGGAGCGTGGCGAGATAGTGGAGCCTCTGGTTCGGCAGCGCGTTTTGGTAGGAATGCGGGACACCGAATGCAGGGTATGTGAGAATGCTTTAGTTTCGATGGTCAGTCAACGCATTGGGTTCCAGAGGGTTGATGGGAAATGTCACGCGGACACACGCCCCACCCTCGGCACGATTTTCAAAAAAGATAGTTCCCTTCAAGTCATGGCGCCCCGTGCTGTCAATAAGCATCAGCCCCGTGTTCGCGGCTTTGCGCCAGTCGAAATCGGACGGAAAGCCAGACCCATCATTGCACACCTCCAGAGTGACACTGTTGCCTGAAACCATCATTGTGAGTTCAATATCATTGTCCCCATGCTTGATGGCGTTGCTGATCAGTTCCGAGATCAGCATCGCCAAAGAGGCACTCTCCTGAACAGGAAGATTGAAGTCCTCGATATGCGAGATAATGCGCCGCCCTCCTGTCGTCGCTTGAAAGAGCGGAATCAACTTTTCCAAGGCGGCTTTGGCAGAGATCGTTTCCGTCTCTGCATCAGTGTAGGTGTCGTGCGTCAATACATCATGGAGCATGGCTAAGGCTCGCGAATGTTGTCCTATCCGCACAAGGGCTTCCGTGGGGACGCTGGTTTCTGTGGTATCTGTCTGCAATTCGACGAGTGCAGAGATGAGCTGAAGGTTGTTTTTGACTCGATGGTGTGATGCCTGAATCGCTCTGCCCAAACGCAGGTTCAGCGTTTCTATTTTTTCTAAATGCTCCGCACACTCCTCCTGCTGGCTCCGCACCTCTTGCAGCGTGTGAAGCAGTTCCTGATTCTGCCGCTGCATCTCGGTGAGAGGGTTTTCGGGGAGCTGCTGCATCAATTCCTGCGTGATGCGGGCGATGTCATGAGAGAGCAGAAGAGGCAGATGGCGCGGGCGACGTTTGCCAAGAGTGATTTGCGTTCCTTTGGTCGGTGCAGTCACAACGAAAAACTCATCCATCAGCCGACGCACTCCTCGCAGACTGTCTCCCCGTTCTAAGAGAAGTGATGCTGATGGCAGTAAGAGTGTTTCGATATCGGTGATGCCGGGACCGTCATCCTTGATGATAATCAGCAGGCTTTGCGGCAGACCTTCTGCCAAGCGAAACTCGACCCTGCCACTTCCCGCATACTGCACAGCATTGCGAGCGATTTCGGAAACGGCGGTGGCGATACGGGTTTGATCCTGCATATCGAAGCTCAACAGATGGGCGATATGCCGCGCACGCTGACGAGCCAGCATGACATCGTGTTCCGAGCGAATGTCCGAAGTGAGAAGAGAGATGTTCATAGAAGAGTCCACACAAATGAGTGAGATAAGAGCAGCCTGCCCGACAGCAGAAGCCTGTTCGCGAGTGCCGTTCGTCAGACGGTTTTGCTGCCTCCAAACGCACACGCAACAAGCACCGTTGCATCATCCGTGTCACGCTGGAAATCGCGGTACAGGACTCCGGCGATCAGTCCCGGATGCCGGACAATCAGCCCCGGATAGCGATCAATTTGCCACCGGGAGGACAACCCATCGGAATGGAGGACCAAAAGACCATGAGGTTCCCATTTATAGGAAAACTCCTGCACTTTCCGCACATCATGCCCCACGATGCCGTTATGAGAGACCATGTGATAGTGTTGTTCAGGGAGGACAACGGTTCCAACGATATTGCCAATTCCGGCGTAACAGACCTCCTGCTTTGCAAAATTGACTTCGGCGACAGCGGCGGCGGCTCCGCGTGTACCGGAAAGCGCAGCATGAACCACTTCGAGAATCTCTTTGGGACGCTTTGCCGTGTGTTTCTGAAAGGCGTCAACCGCTTCATGGGAAGCAAGTGCGGCGTCGGGTCCGTGTCCCAAGCCGTCAGCAAGAAAAAACAGGCTTCTTTCCGGCAGATGTGCGACTGCCCACGAGTCTCCGCAGACCTCCTGATCCGGCTTCGGACGGTTGATGACGCCATGCTCCAGCGACACAGGAGGGGGAAGAAACGAGACGGGCTTTGCCCACAGTCGAGTGAGCAGGATAGTTCCTCCTGCCGGAAGGGAATAAATCTCCAGTGTATGTGAGAGACGCGCAATTGCACCCAAGCCGTTACCGGAAGTTCCTGCCGTCGAATAGCCATCGCGCAGACATTGACTGACATTTGCCATACCTGGACCTTTGTCTACAGCGACGATCTCTATACCAACAGCATCTTGGGCGGCAATGGCACGCATAAACAACTCGCCATGAACGGCATGATACAGGAGATTGGTGGCAAGTTCCGTGACGATAAGCGCGATTTCGCCCTGCTTGGTATCATTGAAACCGAGCAGGACGGCAAGCGCGACAGTCCCTCGGCGAGCCGCACCGACTTGACTGGATTCGGTGATAACGAACGAACAAGAGTGCTGCATTAGATTTTCCTCATACGATATTTACTTCCAGCGGGTGATGGTAATGGTGGTTCCTTCATTGACACGCGAAATGATCTTGAAGTCGTTGACCAGCCTCTTTACGCCGCTCAATCCCAGTCCCATTCCATTGCCAGTAGTGAAGCCGTCCTGCATCGCCTGCTCGATGTCGGGAATACCCGGTCCATGATCTTCAAAAGTGATCCGCAGCCCCTTGCGTATTCCCTCACTCACGATTTCGAGTTTTACACTGCCTCCTCCGCCAAATTTAAAGGCGTTACGCCCTAACTCACTCGCCGCCGTCACGATTTTGGTCTGATCGACAAGACTGAAACTCAGCTGTATTGCCCAAGCCTTGACGGCTTGACGAACGGAAATAACATCCTGTTCTGAGTGAATAGCCAGCGTTTCACTCTTCTCTACCGACATCTTCTGTCTCCTCTGTACGTGACTCTATCATGGCACGAAGCAGTGTCATTCCGCGTCCGACGTTGAGAGCGGTTTTCACGCCTTGCAGGGAGAGACCCAATTCCACGAGCGTGATGGCGACGGCAGGCTGCATTCCGACAACGACAGTCGCTGCATCCAACACGGAAGCCATCAAGGAGATGTTGCTGAGAATTCGCCCCATAAAAGAATCAACGACATCGAGAGAGGAAATGTCTATGAGGACGCCACGCGCTCCGTTCTCGGCAATGCGCGTTGTCAGGTCATCCTGCAATGTCATGGCGAGGCGGTCGTACATATCTACCTGAATGGTAACGAGCAGAATATCGCCCATGCGAAGAATAGGAATTCGTTCCATTGAATCGCCTTCCTTTAAGCCTTGGGCTGAGCGCGGGTGAAGGTGATGTTCAACCGCTGCAATGCTGTACGAAACGCATCTGCCATGTTCGCCTTTGTCGTGACCGTGGCGAGGTCTACGCCGAGACGCACAATGGTCTGGGCGATTTGGGGCGAAATGCCGCTGATGATGCAGTCTGCTCCCATGAGGCGGGCAGCGGAGACGGCTTTGAGAAGGTGCTGAGCGGTGAGGATATCCACCGTGGGAACGCCTGTGATATCAATGATGGCGAGTTCGCTGCCAGTATCCACAATCTTTTGGAGCAGTGATTCCATGACGATCTGCGTTCGCACACTGTCGAGTGTACCGATAAGAGGCACGGCAAGAATCCCATCCCAGAGTTTGACTACAGGAGTGGAGAGTTCGAGGAGTTCCTGCTGCTGTCGGGCGATGACTTGTTCCCGCGACTTCTGATAGACCTCGGTGGTGAATAACCCAAGTTTATCCAGCAGTGTGGTTGTTGCCCATAATTCTCCTACAAGGGCGGCGGGGTCATTTTTGAGTTCGTCTTGCAGGCGGACAAAGAGGGGCTTTTTCAGTGAAAAAACAAAGTTGGCGGTTTCGGAGGGGGTGAAGCCTTGAAGCGCACGCGAGCGCGACACGCTGGAAAGGACATCCCGCGCCGGTTCCCATGCGGGGGTCTGGATGTCATCGAGATTGCCGGATTGGACGGCAGTTTGCATTAGGCTTAAGAATTCTTTGCCTTGGGCTTCGAGTTCGGATGCTGTGATGAGATCAGAGCGGTCTGCCAATGCGGATGTTTGTTCTGCCACCCAGGCGGTGAGAATGGGAGCTTGATTGCTAAGAATTGTGTAAAGATGATTGTTGACGGGCATGGATGTGATCCCTTGTTGAAAAATGTGCCTTAAGCCCATCGTTTTCTTGCTGCGATATGCTTGCAGGGCATTGGCTTGTCCTCCTTCTGGTGGAATAGACAAACACCTTGGTTTTAATTCTTCATGAACAACGCGAATTCCTCTTTAGAAAAGCCGATAATGCCAAAATATGTCAGAAAGTATTCGTATACTCCTGCTTTGCGTATCAGTTAGAACTGTTTTTGCAAGCCAATTGTTCTATAGAATTTTCGGCGGGGCAAGTGTGTCCAACGGTGTGGCTCGTTCCACAGCAAAACGCGAAGAAAACGGTGAGGAAATAGGCTAGCCTCCGTCAAGGTAGTTTTGAGGGATTCTGCTTGCGGAATTACACTCTCAAATCAGGGCGGCGCAAGCACCGCCCCTACCCAACTATTCTACCTTGAC
>CAZPZP010000403.1:0-4692 GCA_964591025.1 uncultured Chthonomonadaceae bacterium | reverse complement strand
GGGCTGTCCGGGCGGGGGTTGTGTGGTGGAGAGGGACAAGATTACCAGATGCGGGTCACGCCGTAGTCATCAAAAATCTCGTCTACACTGAGAAAGGGCAATCCTTCCACAAGGCTCTGCGCGATGAGAAGTCTGTCGAAAGGGTCTTTGTGGTGAAGCGGCAGTTTGGCGGCAAGAATAACGTGGTCATAAGTTACGCCGAGCAGTTTGAAGCCGTTTTGTTTCAGCACGTCGGCAAAGTAAATCTCAGGCGGCGACGCCAATTTCAGTTTGCCGTTCGCCGCTTTGATCGCCAACTCCCAAATGCTGACGACGCTGACATAGATGGTTGTTGCTGCATCTTCAATCAACTGCTTGACGGCAAGGGGCATCTTGGGGTCGTCTTCCGCGAACCAATAGAGGGCGTGACTGTCGAGAATGCCGGTCATGAGAAATACTCCTCGAAGCCTTCCGGCAGATCATCAATATCGGGAGCAACATAGAGAACTTGTCCTTTGTGACTTCCCCTTCGCGCTCGTGGACGCGGCGGTTCAGGCGGCACAATGCGAGCGATTTGCTTTTCATCGCGCATGATCCAAACTTCATCGCCTGCCTCCACTTGATGGAGCAGTTCCGGCAAGCATTTCATCGCTTCATCGAGAGTGATTTGATACATGGCTTGCGCCTCCTTTCTCAGATTATACCATAGCGTCTGCCGCGTCCCAAGCGCGGCAGACGTTTTGTTGTCTGAACGGTGAGGGTAATGATGGAATGATGGGCAGGATTTTCTTGTTTCGAGATGTGCGGGGCAATCAGAGTTCAGCCCTAAATCAGAGCAATCACCGTTCAGACAAGAGAGACGGGGAAATCGGCAGGGCGCGACGCGGTGGGTGGGTCGGGGAACCGTCCGGCGGGGGTGATGTGTGTAGTTATAGACCGAACTCTTTATTGATTTGGCGCAGAATATCTTGCAGAGTTTGCTCGATAGCTCCCATGCGGGCTTCGGTGGCTTGATAACCGGCTTCACGCAAGGCATAGAATTGTTTGCGGATACGGTGAGCAATCAGTTCGGGGCGGTTGAGATGCAGAACGCGCAGGTGGTTGGCTCCGCGCTCTGTGAGAGCAAGAAGCATTCCCTCGCCTTGTTCGCGGAAATGCTCTACCCTGTTGTCAAGGAGAGGATTGAGAAGGCAGAACTCCGGTTCGGTGCGCCAGTAGTTGCCCTTGAATTCGTTGCAGGGATGGCAACAGTAAACGAGATTGTCGGGGCTGTCATCGCCACCCTGACGCTTCGGCTGTCTGTGGTCAATGGTGAGTTCTGAACCTGTATCGGTTTCGCTGACGCCGCAGTATTGGCATCGGTAGTCGTCTCGAACGCGAATGAATTGACGCAACGATTCTTTCATCGGTGTGCAAGACTTCTGTTGTGGATGCGCTGATACTCGGTTTCGATGGCTTGGCGTTCGGCTTGGATTTCCGCGAGAAATTGCTGATACCGGCGCACCATGTTTTCTTTGCGCGTTGCCAATGCTTCCAGTTCTTTGGTACGGGCTTCGAGTTCGAGACCTTCGGCAAGCAATCGTTCGTTAGTGGCTTCCAATCCGGCAATTTGTTGCTTCGCCTTTTCAGAGAGTTTGACTTTCTCCATCGTTGCGCTTCCTTTCTGTCTGTGTTGTTTTATTATACCACAGCGGCAAAAGAGACACGAGCGCGGCAGACGCTTTGTTGTCTGAACGGTGAGGGTGATGATGGAATGATGGGCTGTGATTGGATTCGTGAGGCGTGAGAGAGGGCAGATCATAGTCTATCAGACAATCACAAAAATCACCGTTCAGACAAGGGACGAGAAGGGAAAAGGCGGCAGGGCGCGACGAGGCGGGTGGGTCGGGGAACCGTCCGGCGGGGGTGATGTGGTATTTAAGGAAGCGTCCAATCCACCGTAACGAGATTTTTGACGTGCTGGAAATGTGCATCGTGCGTGACGAGGGTTGCGCCGATGGCAAGGGCAGTTGCGGCGATCCAAATATCATTGAGCGGGATCATTGCTCCGGCACGGCGGAGGTCTGCTCGTATCTGTCCGTAAATGCTGTTGATGTCCTGCGAGGATTGGACGACGCCGCTGATTCTATCGAATGCTTTATTCCCAATCAGTCGAATCTTGGCACGCAGTTGTGGGTTGAGCGTGTTGTAGTAACCGTATTCCCACTCTGCGACAGTGGCAAAACTGATGTAACCGCGATCTCCGGGCTTGAGAGCGTTAACGTGCGCTAAAACCTCTAACTTTTCTTCGGCGAGGAATGTGTAGGAATCGGTGTCAAGCAGGTATGTCTGGGACAAAGTTTTCCTCTCTGGCTTCTCGGAACATTCGTCTTAATTCTTCCGCTTCCTCATGAGTAAGATACGGTCCCTCTTCGATGAATTTGAGCAGGCGGTCTCGGAAACTTCCCTGCATTTGGGCATCTTCGGGCTTGTGTTCTTGTTCGGGCGTCGGTTCTTGGGTTGTCGTGACTGCCATTTCGTTCCTCCTTCGGCACTGGAATAACTTGCTTTGTGCAGTTCGGCACGATTTGTGACATTATACCATAGCGTCAAAAGAGTCACGAGCGGTTCAGACGCTTTTTGTTGTGTCAGTTGGCGCGACGCGGTGGGTGGGTCGGGGAACCGTCCGGCGGGGTGGTGTTCTGTTTCCGCTTACATTTTATCTTGCGCCGACGGGTTCTGCGGTCTTTGCTTCCGCCATCAAGCCGCTTCGGAGCAGAGACAACTGTTCGTAGCCATCTTCCATTCCCAAATCGTCGGGGTGCGCCAAAAGCCAGCAGTCCAAAAGTTTGGATGCCGATTCGATCTCATCCCATGTTGTCGCGTCCAAAACCTGCTCGATAACCTCTTGGCGTTCCATCGTGAGTGTCGTGTTCATAAAGCGAGTCTCCTTGTCAGCACGACTTCGGTGGCAAGTGCTTCGTCGCTCAGTCGGCTACGCAATATGGAGAGGGCTTCGGGGGTGAAAATCAGGGAAGCGTCGGCAACGGTTCGATCTTCTCCGTTCATCAGACGGGCTTGAAGATACAGGGTGAAGAAATCACGGCGTAGAAAGAAGTCGGCGCGTGTTCCGCTGAGGGTAGTGCGCGGCGGTATCATGAGCGGAGAGTTTCCGGCGCAACAGGAACGACGTGAGTCACTTGGAAGTCTACGGGGTCAAGCGCAGGCGTGCGGCAATGCGAGACGGGCGAGTTTTCGGCTTCCAGTTGGTGTAGCAATTCCCAATCGGCACGCGCCGCTTCGTCGCCTGTTGTGCGGAACAGAAGTTCGAGGGCTTGCTCGACCAACGCACTTTCGGTATCGCCGCTGTTTGCCGCGAGTTGTTCCAGACGTTGCGCCTGTTTGTCGGCAATCATGATCTGTTTTCCCATCAGCCCATCTCCTTGCCAAAACAAGATAACGAGATTATACCGCAGGAGGCGCAAAAGACGAACGACTTTGCCCGACAGCCTCACAAACTCCCGAAGCGTCTGCTGTGTCCCAAGCGCGACAGATGCTTTTTGTGTCGGTAGGCGAGAACGAGGGAAGGTGGCAGGGCGCGATCCGGTGGGTGGGTCGCGGACTGTCCGGCGTGTGGGTGGTTTAGGCTGACCAGTCTTCGTGTTTGAGGTTGGGGACTTTGGCGAAATGTTGCGGGTTGCGGGTGAGAACGGTGGCGTTGTGAGCGAGGGTAATAGCGGCGATCTTCAAGTCCATTGTGCCAATGCGGATGCCTTCTTGACGCAGACGCTTGAAGATTTCCACTGCCGCCGCGTCGTATTCCACAACGGCGATGCGGCAATAGTTGTTGAGTTGTCGCTTGAGTTCAGTATAAACCCCGATTTCCCGTTCTGGCGTCCGCATTTGAGCGATACGTGCCAGCCAGCCGCGAGTTTGCTCCTCGTAACTGATGACAGTGACCGCCACATCATCGGGCGGGACATTGCGAAGATGTGCCTTAATTCGTTCGCCTTCCGCTCTGCCGAGGTCAAGCAGGCTCATATGATCGGTATCGAAGAAATACATCAGTGAGTGTCCTCATTGTCTTCGGAACGCAGTGATTCGCGGTATTCCCGTCCCAATCGCATCGCTTCTTCGTAGTGTTCGCTGTCGGCGAATGTCCCGAAATTCTGCTCCCACCACGGAAGTATCGACTGCGGGGTTTCGCCGTTGACCTGTTGTTTCAGTTGGGCAAGTTCCTGTTCCACTGCCGCAACCCGCTGTTCCAATGTTCCTATTGCCATGCGTTGATTGCTCCTTTCCTACTGATACGTGTATAATACCATATCGGGCGTAATGACCCTTCTTTGTGTCGGTAGGCGAGAACGAGGGAAGGCGGCAGGGCGCGACACGGTGGGTGGGTAGGTCGGGGAATCGTCCGGGCGGAGGGTGGTATGGTAGAATGAGCAGGGAGAATTTCTCTTCTCACTTTACACAGGATAATCGCTTATGTCACTGGAATATGCCCATGAATATCGTCAGCGTTGGCAAAAACTCGCGGAGTTGGAACGCTCTGAACAGCAAGCCGCTTCTGTCGCGCAACGCTGGCAGCAACTTTCTGCTATCTTGAGTTTTGGACGCCACCTGCCCTTTGCTTCTCCTGTTGCCGAAACACCCGAAGCAGACACTTGGCAACGATTGAGGGAGATGTATGAACAAGCCCGTCGCACCTGATGCGTTCGCGCAAGCCCTTGT
>CAZPZP010000402.1:0-4693 GCA_964591025.1 uncultured Chthonomonadaceae bacterium | reverse complement strand
AGTATCAAAGGTTAGGTTTTAGGATATGATGACGCCCTGTTTTCTATAAAAGGAAAGCGGGGCGTTGTTGTTGGCGGTGTATTGTCCCTTACCCAAATCAAGAAAGGCGCGTTCATCCTTGAACGCGCCTCCGAGAGAACCATCCTGCCAAGAAGCGGGAACGAACTACACCGCCACGCGCTCCACAGTGACAGGGAGACCGCCTTTTGCCGCCGATGCCCACGCCGCTTCGGTCAATTCGATCACGCGCAAGCCCCAGATCGGGGGAGAGCCGACTGGCTCGCGTCCCATGATCGCATTGATGAAATTGTCGTCGGGCGTGCTGCCTTTGGGAAGGTCGTCGGCGGTGAGGAGCGTGCGCTTGCCGGTCTCGTCCTGCTCTTCGAGTGCACCGTTCCGCATATAGAACGCGCCCTTATCGCACCAAATCGTGATGTCCTCGTACCAAGCGGGGGCGTTCCCAACGACGGAGACGTTGCCCTGTGCGCCGTTGTCGAATTTGAGGTTGAGGGCGGAGTTGATGTCCACTTCCATTCCTAAATTGTCGATAAATGCGCCGACCTGCGTCACGGATAAGCCCGTTGCAAAGAGCAGTACGGCGAGAAGATGCGAACCGGAGTCGTTGAGCTGACCGCCCCCCGACCATTTCAATTCGTGCCGCCATGTATTGGCGACTGCCCGCTTCCACTCCTGCCCCTGCAAGCCCTGAACGAACTGCACGTCGCCGAAATCGCCGCTGGCGATTTTCTGTTTGATATACAAAAACTCGGCTTGATAGTGCCGCTGATACCCAAGCACAAACACTTTGCCGGTCTCTTCCACCTTCTTGAGAACCTTGTGCGCGTCGGCGACACTGCAGACCATCGGCTTCTCATCGAAGACGTGCAAGCCGCTGTCGAGGCTGTGCATGACCATCTCGAAGTGGAGCGTATGTGGGGTGTCTATATGCACCGCGTCCAATTTTTCCGCCGCGATCATCTCGTGATAATCTTTGTATTGGGGCAAGCCTTCCAGCATCGGAAATTTCTCGATGGTTGTGGCAAACGAGGCATCGGAAATATCGCAGAGCGCGACCATCTCCACGTCGTCGTGTGTCGTGAGTTTGCGGAGATGGTATCGTGCCATGCCTCCGACGCCGATCATGCCCAAACGTACTTTGCTCATAGGAATTCTGTTCTCCTCTGTCAGTGTTATGTTTGTTTCAATCCTCTCCCAGTTTTGAGACCGAGAGCGACGTGAAGGTTCACGCGCCAATATGCGAGACGGAGCGGGCAGATTCCTCCCGAAATTTGCATACGGTTCGCCGCTTGACACATCTTCGAGTGTGCGATACACTATCGGCAGGAGAATACCCATCATGGAATACCAAACCGATGACCAAACAACCACACCCGACGCGCTGGAAACGCCATCGCTTCCGCCCGCGCCGCCCGTAAACTTGGACGTTTCATCTCTCGATGCCGTGCAGCGCGCCGAATTGGATATGATACGCGCCCAATACTATGACCTGACATACAAAATCTATCGCGGTGAGCATCAGTCCGGCGACATCGAAGAACGGCGCGAACTCGGCTGCCGCATGGATACTATTTTGGCTCCCATCAAGACCGCCCATCTTAAAAACGCTGTAAACAATAATGGAATTCCGGTCGTCACACCAAGCCCCAACGCCAAAACGATCACGTCTGAAGATGTCTCTCGAATGAGAGAGGAGTTGGAACTGGAGGAGTTGTTCAAGTGATAGAACTCACCGATTCCAGTGTCCTTGTGGCACTGATCGACTTGAATCATCTCAACCATCGAAAGGCGGTTGTATGGATGCAGGAGGCGAGGCGAACAGGCTGGGCGACCTGCGCTATCACCGAAGGTGCCGCCATTCGCATCATTGGTAACTCAACGTATACGAATTCGACGGCGACATTCGCTGAGGTAGCGGAATCGCTCCATAAACTGAAACGCGATAACCTGACCACTCACCATTTCTGGTCGGACAGTATTTCACCTGCCGACCCTGAGCATTTCCGATTAACGGATATTCGTGGGCATAACCAACTCACCGATCTCTATCTGCTCGGATTGTGCAAACATCATGGCGGAAAACTGGTGACATTCGACACAAGAATTGAGGCGTCGCTTCCGGGATTGGTGGACGCGCCTGTTGATCTCGTCCGCATTTTGAAATAGCGCGTTTATACGGAGGTGGGGCGGAGAAGAGCGCGGGCGCGTTCCAAGTCTTCCGGTGTGTCCACTCCGACGGGGGCTTTGTTGATTTGAGTCATGCGAATTCGGTAACCGTTTTCGAGGGCGCGGAGTTGTTCGAGGTTCTCGGTCTGTTCGAGCGGGGTGGGGGGCAGTGCGGCATAGGTGGCGAGGAACGAACAGCGATACGCATATAGCCCGATGTGCTGCATAACACCCGCCGTGCCGTTCTCACTGCGCGGAAACGGGAGGCGGGCGCGGGAAAAGTAGAGCGCGTCGCCGTTTTGAGCGCAAACCACTTTGACACACGCCGGATTATCCTTCTCATGTTCGGGGCAGGGACACATTAGGCTTGCCATCGGAAGGTTGGGATCCTCAAGGAGTGGGGCAAACACGGCTTCGATAGCGGACGGTTCGAGCATCGGCTCATCGCCCTGAATGTTGACGACAATATCATTGGGCTTGAGGCGCAAAATACCGGCGGCTTCGGCGAGTCTGTCTGTACCGGAGCGGTGAGCGGGCGAAGTCATGATCGCTTTGCCGCCAAACGCTTCGACGACTTCAACAATGCGGGCGTCAGGCGTGGCAACAGCAAACTCCGTGAGACCGTTTACGAGCCGAACACGCTCCCAAACGTGCTGAATCATGGGCTTGCCGTGAATATCGATGAGCGGTTTGTCGGGTAGGCGTGCGGCGGCGAGGCGTGCCGGGATCAGCCCGACAACTCGCGGCGATTTTCCGTTGTCTCGCGGCTCTCTCATGAAGTGTCATCCTCTTCTTCGGGGACTTCTTGCGGCGTATGAACGACTTTGACCTGCTGAATGCGGCGTCCGTCGGTTGCGATGACGGTGAAATGGAGATTGCGCCATGTTGCGGTTTCATTGAGTTCCGGCTGATGCCCCATCACATCGAACACAAACCCGCCGAGTGTGTTCGCTGTGTCCGTCGGCAAATCCAGTTTGGTGGCTTCGTTGAAATTGTCAATAAGAATTGTGCCTTCGGCGAGATAGGTGTGGTCGTCCATCTGAGTCAACTGGCTCTCTTCGGCGTCGTACTCGTCCTGAATATCGCCGACGATCTCCTCCAGCAAATCCTCAATCGTGACGACACCGGCGACAATCCCATACTCATCGCGCACAATGGCAATTTGGGTTTTGCTGCGCCTCATCTCGGCAAGCAGCAAGCCCGCTCTTTTATTTTCCGGCACAAAGTAGGGCGGGCGCAGAACGTCGCGCAGGGCAACATTCTCATGATGATTGGAGAAGTTTCTGAGAACGTCTTTGATATGGACAGTTCCGATGATGTTGTCCAAGTTCCCTTCGTAGACGGGCAAGCGGGAATGCCCGGAACTGGTGACGAGATGGATCAGCGTGTCCATATCCGCTTCGATGGGAACGGCGGTGAGGTCGAGGCGCGGCGTCATGACTTTTTGCACGACAATCTCATCGAAATCGAACACGCCCGCAACCATCTGTTCCTGCTGTTCCTCGATCAGTCCGGCTTGGCGTGTGGAATGGACAAGCAGTTCCAATTCTTCGACGCTATGAACGGAACCGTGTTCGCCCGCCGGTTCTAATCCCATAAGGCGTACGACGAAATTGCCTGTATTGTTCAGAACAACGATAAACGGACGAAAGACTTTGACGAAAATATTGAGGGGAGCCGTGACCCAAAGCGCAGTCGTATCAGGGCGTTGCAGGGCGACACTCTTGGGAGCCAGTTCGCCGAGAACGATATGAAGGGCGGTCACAATAGCGAACCCAAAGGCAATCGCGGCTCCATGCGAAGTCACATAGGCTTTTTTTGTTGGGAGAAAATTGGCGAAGAGCGGCTCGAAGAGATGGGCGAGGGCAGGTTCCCCGACAAAACCGAGACCAAGGGATGCCATCGTGATTCCCAGTTGCGTGGCGGCGATATACGAATCGAGATGTTCGAGTGCTTTCTGCACACCTCTGGCACGGCGGTTACCCTCGTTAACCAGCTTGTCGATCTGCGACTTTCGCACGCTGACAAGGGCAAATTCGGCGGCAACAAAGAAGCCATTCAAGAGAACAAGCACAAGAATGGCAACAATTCCCAAGGCAGATTCGAGAGAGATATTCATATCGGTTGACACAGACACAATCGGCACATAAATAGAAAATCCTGTCCCAATCACGCGGACAAGATAAAGCATAGCATACAACGGCAAACCCTGCAACATTTACGCGCCAACTGCCGGATTATCCTCACCGTTGCGGCATCAGCGAATGAAGTAAATGGGAACAATTCCGAGCGGCACAATCGCATCGAATTCATGGTGATCTGTCGTGACAACCTGCCCCGAAAGCGTTTGAGCAAGAGCGATACAGAAGCAGTCGGCAAGTGAAATCCGTCCTCGCGCCTTGAGCTGCCCTACACGCTCGGCAAAGTCACGGTTCATGTCGCCGCCGCTCTATGACGCCATCCGCTCTCAGTATGGCAAGTGCCTGACGCGCATCATGCACATTGGAAC
>CAZPZP010000401.1:0-4707 GCA_964591025.1 uncultured Chthonomonadaceae bacterium | reverse complement strand
TGATCGTCGTCGCCTATAACTTCGTCGGGGACGCCCTCCGCGATGCCGCCGATCCCTACGGGAGTTGAAACAAATTTATGCGGCGGCAAAACCGCATTACGTAGTCCAGCGAAGTTGCTGCTCTTAACCGGGGGTTTTAAACCCCCGTCTGTATGGCGTTCCGCCAAGCGTCCTTAGGACGCGCCATTCTCGCGCAAGAGCAACGCATCCGCAGGACACGGTGCCGGGTATTTAAAATGCCCGCACAACCGGCAAAATCTCAGCAACGAGATTTAGACAGCAACAATTCATTTCTCTGCTGGGGGCGTTCCGCCGTGTAGGGCGAGGCAAGCCGTCGCCCCTACGCACTCACAATGCACGGTTTTGTTCGAGGTTCTCCTGTGACAGAGCGGGGCAAGGCTGTTACTACGTTTCCTTGCCCCGCTGAGGCAGGCTTCTACCACTCGATATCCAAACTTGAAGGCGGCATTTTGCCCCAATCCGGCGTGAGTTCTTCGTGAGTATAACCAAAGGTCAAACCGGAGAAGGGATTGTTCTCTCCTTGCGCTCGCGATACGGAAGCGATGGGCAAAGCGGCTTGCTCTTGTGCGATTACCGACAGAGCCGCCTGTTTTCCGTGCTGCTGTGTCTGCTGATAATGCTCCGTTGCCCGATATTCTTCTATGCTGTCTTCATGGACAAACCACGGACGGCGTTTGTCCCACTCTCCCGTAAACTGCTCACACAAAATTCGCCCGCGTCGCCGCAAGCGATAGGCACAGCTCATACTGATGTTGAGACGTTCTGCCATTTCGCGCATGGTGATCCAACCGGGAGGGATGTTCTTGTATGCTCGCGCTCGATGTTGTCTTGTGTAGGTTTCTCGTGCGGCAATGCCCTGCCTCATCGTTGCTTTGCCTTTTTCCCAGATTTCTCGCCGTCTTATGCGTTCCTCGTCGTCTCGATGGTTCCGTAAATTTGTCGGCGAAAACCAGTATTTGCCTCCCCTGCCCATTTTGCGTGTGATATAAACGGGAATTTTGCCTTGCCTCGCCAATTCCCGGAGGCGACTCTCACAGATGCCGAGAAATTCTGATGCTTGCTTGGTTGCCCAAAAGACGCGTTTGATATGCTCTTCGTCCTCTCCTGTGAGCAGACCGACTTCAGGAATCCAGTGTTTGGGACGCCGTCGCTTATACCACCTTTCCCGATCTTTGAGAAAGTCAAGATAGTGCATGATGTCCTTTTTTAGCAGCCATGTCTTGATGCCCAGACAGATAGTACGCCTCCAATTGAGCTTTCTTGCCTTGTTTACCATTGCCGCCGCCGTAATCCCAAAGAGTGGAGCGGCTTCTTCTGCCAGAATCCATTCTTGTCCGTCGTTCGGCGGTGGATAGACATTGCGCTCGCGATTTTTCCGCTTCCACTCTTCGCCTCGCTTTTCCAACTCTCGGCTTCTTCTTGCCATTTTCCTTTCCTCCTTCTCCCAATGCATTCTCATAGAAATTGTCGTATCGAGAGCGGAGGAATGAATTCCTCCGCTGGGGTCTCCCAATCGCAAACGTCTGCTCAACGGTTCGCAGACCGTCCGCCGTGCGTCCTTCGGACGCCAATCCCAAATTCTGAACAATTCGGTTTATTGCTGCCAATATCCCAATGCTACAAACAAAATCCTCCTGCTCGAAGAGTGAGCAGGAGGATACATTTGTCTGTATTTTTTTGTCCCTACAATAATAGTACGTCGGCAGACCCCATTTTACAACCGAGGTATGAGAAATTTTGCGATTTTTATTTTTATCGCGTCGTTGGCAAGAAGACAAACTCTATTCTTTGGAATTAGCTGGGGCGTGACGGACGTAATAAATCGATTAGTTCTTCCATACTCCACCGTCCCTCAATAATACTATCAGCATCGCCGTCAGGGTCATCAGCGATACTTTCTACATACTCATCAATCAACCCAATTTTGCGGCGTAAGTTGGCGTCAATCCTCTCCTCAATTGTGCCTGTCTGCATATAGCGACTGACGAACACTTCACGCTTCTGCCCAAAACGCCAACAACGATCTTCTCCTTGAAGTGCATCAACAGGATTCCAAGTGCGGTCAAAATGAAACACATGATTCGCTTCTTGCAGATTGAGACCGCGTGCGCCAGATTTTGTGGACATCAGCAACAATCTGCCCTCAGTACGAAACTGGTGAAGGATCGCATCCCGTTGTTTATCGCTGAGTCCGCCATAATAGACAAGTGGGTTGAATTTTGCCAAGTGTGTTTCCAAATAACGAAGGGTTTCAACAAAACGAGAAAAAACAATGGCTTTGATTTCAGGCTGTTTTGTCGGTAGGACATCTGTGAGTTGTTGCAGCAAATAATCGGTTTTCGCACTTTTGCCGGTATCACGATCAAAGTTACAAGTCTGAACAAGACGAAGAAGCACTGCAAAAATGTGAATCTTATTCGTTTTGACTCCCTCTTTCTGAAACGCTTCCCACTCCCGTTGTTCAAGAGCGCGATATGTCTGCCACTGTTCTGGAGACATCTCAAGAGTAATCGGTGCTGGCACACGTTTTTCAGGCAAATCCTTCAAACATTCTTTTTTTGTACGTCGCTTGAAATACGGCGCAACACGCTTTTTGACAATCTGCGACGGTGGAGCATATTCGCGCTCTTGCGACTTGAATAATCCGGGACAAACGAACTCCATCACATTGACAAAATCTTCGGGGCGGTTTTCCATAGGTGTGCCGTTAAGACACCATGAACGCTGGCGCGGGATGGCGCGGATCGCACGAGTGATTTTTGCATCAGGATTTTTCAGCATGGAAATATCGTCACATACCACCAAGTCAAATTTTTTATCTGCTATCCAGTCTTTATCCCGCTCCACAATATGAGGCGTGACGAGCAATACGCCCGTATTATGCACCCAAATCAGTCGCCGTTGTTCAGGCGTTCCCTCGACAATCCGAAGATGCAAATCGCCCCATCTTTTGGCTTCGTCCTTCCACTGTGAGATCACAGCACGAGGGCAAATAATCAAAGCCGTGCCAACGCGTTCACTTTTTCGCAGTATCGCAAGTGCGATGGAACACTGCGCTGTCTTTCCTAAACCCATATCGTCAGCAAGCAAGGCATGGTCACGTTGCACTAAAAATTGCACGCCCTCTTTCTGGTAAGGGCGCAAATCAGTGAATTTAGGGATCGACGCATCAGCAATTTCACTCGGAGGAGGATAGAGGAGGTCATAGAGATAACTAAAAGGATCATGAGTTGTTTGGAGCGTGATTTCTTTACTTGGTGCAGTATCGTCGGGCGGATTAAATAACGACGGTTGATCCGTTTTACGCTTTGCCTCTTCGACAGCACGCCAATAGCGTTTCCCAAAGATATTGATGGCAAATATTGGGATGAGTTTTTGGTGAACAGGAGCTTTCTCAAACAGAGGAAGGGAAGTAATAGCGGGTATGCCAATCCAGAATTTTTGTGAGCGAACATCAATGTGGAACAAAAATGCGACTGGGACTGATTGAGGTTTCCAGTTTTCCGGCACGATGCGATAAGACTGAGGAACAAGAAAGAGTTCCCCGCTCAATACGTCAATATCTTCGTTCCAAAATTCTATCCTTGTCGCAAATGTGAAGGGCTTGGTTATCGCTTCAGTGTTTAACAATAAAGGTATAACCCTTAACTGCTCCACTGCAAATCGAAAAGAACTCGGCTTGGGAAACTGCTCAAGTACGATATTGTTTACTTGGGGTGATCGCACAATCTGAACGGCACCGCCGCGTATCTTTTCACAACGTTCAATTGAGATTTTACGGGAATGAGGAAGCATAAATCCATCGACTCTTCCTCCACGTCCAATTTCATACTCCCATTGAGGAACGGCAAAAATAGACGAATTTGGAAGTGCAAAGCGGGCGGACTTAAAGTTGTTGAGCGCAAGACTCCGTAATATGCTCATCGGCGCGGGGTTCCAGTTTCGGTTTGTGATACTTCGGTCAGTACCATAACAACGCGGTTAAAGGGCGTTATAAGATTCATTGAGCGTTGTGCTATACTCAAAATCGCATTGCCGCGCTGATCAGGGCTGTCTTCGATGTAGGCATATACGCGCTCGGAAGACGAACCTTTCAAGTCAAATTCCTGAGCAGAAAGTGTATCGCCTTCTGGTGACAGTATATCGTTGAAAGCATGATCACGATCAGCGAGTGCCACAAGAAGAGCCGAAGGGCGATATTTCAGCAAAAAGGAGCCGAAAAGTGGTCTGCTTGAAGCCTCGATCAGAAGAATATGAGGCTTGAGAGTCAATGAATCATAAAGTGCAGGGGCAAGGGCGTCAGTCCCTAAACTCGCCTCAAGACTGTCTCCATAAAGCACCGTTTGCGTGCGGGTCGGCTTGACAGCGTCGGTATGGCGAAACTCTTTTGGAACGCCGCGAGTATCGGTAACCAGAATTCCGCCATAGTATCCACGTTGCGGCGAAACGAAATGGGCAAGATAACCCAAAAGATAATCATTGTCCGGCATAATCGCTCCTACAGTAAATCCATTTTCTTATGCGCTCCATACAAGGGTGTATCTGCGTCTATCTAATTACACCAGTCGAACCGGAAAATCCTGCGGCAATTTCATGAAGGAGAAAAGTTGGGTAAGGGTTTATTTTAGAACGACCAATCTTCGATACGGAGATTAGGAACTTTGCTGAAATCTTGCGCGTTTCGCG
>CAZPZP010000400.1:0-4709 GCA_964591025.1 uncultured Chthonomonadaceae bacterium | reverse complement strand
ATCCTGTCTTGTCTTGACCTATGAAGCCGGGAAGTTATACTTTTACAGTTCCTTAAAAATAATCAACAGATTAGTCCGTTCGAGGAAAACCAGCTTCTCGCAAGGCGGCGGCACAACGGCGACACGGCGTCGGGTGACAGACCCCACGGCGACAAGGCAGGAAACACCGCGCCGCGAGAGAGCAGAAATTGTCCGCTCACTCACGCCCACAGTAAGGCAAACAGACCCGCGTTGGGTTCCACAGGAACCGAGCCGAGCAAGGGACACAAGACAGAGCAGATACGGTCAACGGATGCAGACATGAGACACAACTTTCTGAGCAGAGAATGGTTAGGGCGACTTGACTCTCTCCAACAAATCTGTCTCATCTCTCACACTGTCATTGTGTCTACATTATTTTACCGGAAACGAAAATGTTAGGGATTAGGTTTTAGGACAATTCAAAACTAAACTGTGCGTTTTGCGCGTCTGAAGGACGCTTGGCGGAACGCCATTTCAGACGGGTATTTTCAATGCCCGTTCTTGAGCGATGTGCCATAGTTCTCTAATTTCTCTCTGATTTCAATGACCGCCGCAGAGAGATCGAGGCAGATAAAATCGGGCGGCGCAGGGAAAGTCACGGCGAGTTCGGGCGTGGCGTGTCCTGTCAGAACCAAAATCGTTCTGCATCCTGCCGCTTGCCCTGCTTCGATGTCGCGCTGACTGTCCCCGATGACAACGCATTCGGTTAAGTCTAAGCCGTGTTCCTGTGCGGCGCGAACGAGTAAGCCGGGAAGCGGCTTGCGGCATTCACAGTTCGCGTCGGGAGCGTGCGGACAGTAGTAGATACCGCTCAATGTGCCGCCCGCCGTTTCGATTGCCGCCGTCAGTTTAGCGTGAATCGCCGTGAGATCGTCCTCAGTAGAGAGTCCCCGCCCGATCCCCGCTTGATTGGTGAACACAAACACCTGCCAACCGGCACGACACAACTCTGCGACTGCATCCACCGCGCCGGAAATCAGGGTCAGCTGTTCGGGGTGCGTGACGTACCCGACCTCTACATTGAGAGTGCCGTCTCGATCCAAAAATACGGCGCGGTTCATTGTGCCTCTTTTGCCCGATCCAGCAATGACGCAAACGCCAAATGCAGCAAGATCATATGTACATCTTCGATCCGCTGCATATTGTCGCTCAGCACGACCATACACTGATGCGCGACGGTTTTAAGTTTGCCGCCGCCCATTCCCGCCATTCCGAAGGTTTTGGCTCCCGCGTTGTTCGCCGCCATGATTCCGTTGATGACATTCATGGAGTTGCCGCTGCCCGAAACTCCAATCACGACATCGCCTGATTCTGCCCAGCACTCCACTTGCGGCGCAAATATATTGTTCCATTCCGTATCGTTCGCCCAAGCCATGAGAAGGGCTGTGTTGTCACTGAGGCACAACGCCCGCAACGGCTTGCCGGCTTCGAGCGCAAGATTTTTCTGCATATCGTTGACGATATGGCTGACACTCGACGATGAGCCGCCGTTGCCCATAAACAGCACACGCCGCCCGTTCTGCCACGCTTCGAGCAGGGCGTCTACCAAAGCAGTGACTTCCTGCGAGTCAATCGCGTCACATAGCCGCTTTACATCGTCGAGATAGCGACCCACAAATTCCGAAGTTTCCAAGAGTTTTTCCTTTTTTAATTCAATTTTAAGAGGTAAGCGTTTTTTGATTATGGCATACGACTAATAAATTTCCTGTTTTCATGGTATGCCAAGAGTATGATCTTGGCTCCCTTGACAAAAATCTGTTCTTCACCGATAATCTATCAAGAAACGGAATGAAATTATAAGGTACACTTGAGAAAACAGAAAAAATCGCTACTGTACATATTCTACGATGAAAGGATTGCTATGACATATTCCACAAAAAAAGAGACAAACCCAGCCCAACATGAAACAAGATACTCTTCAAGGTTGCGCGGTATGTCGCGTATTTTCGATCTGAAAGGTATCCATTCGCGCAGACTTTTTGTACGTCTACGTCTTGCCCAATCCCTCGATAATGGAATCGCTCACGATTGGCAAATGACAGGCAAGGATATTGAAACAGCAACCCGTAAAATGTCGGAGGTGGTCGAGGGATAGCAATGTCTGAAGAGCAGCCGAATTCCGATTTGCCTATGATTGAGTGTCATCCTATAGAAGAAATTTCGGAACAAGACGGAAATCGCTCTGCTGCTTCACAGTCGCTGAATGTTTCTTACTCGCAAATGTTTGCAGGACCGCTCCCGCATCCCGAAATTCTGGCCGGTTATGAGCGCGTTGCACCAGGCACCGCAGATCGACTTATCAGTATGGCAGAGCGTGACCAAATTCATCGTCATGCAATGGACAAGCAAAGCGTTACAGGCGACTATCAAGAAGCCGCACGCGGACAATACCTTGCAGTAAGTATTGCTTTACTTGTCCTGATTGCGGGGTGTTATTTTTGTTGGCAAGGTCATCCTATTGAGGGAGTCACAGTGATTACAGCGGACCTGGTTGCGCTTGTCGGTCTCTTTATCTTTGGAAATAAAGCCGATAAAGGGCAAATCGAGGCTCTTCTCGCCGCAGGAAAAGAGAAGGCAGACGAAGCCCAAAAACAACTGCCTCAATATCCCCAAATACCCTCCACCCCAGCCAAGCAAACTCCTCCTGCAAACCAAAGAAAACGGCAAAAATAAACAGGCTACTGCTGCCAGTTCAGCCGTCCGTTGATCGAGACGCTGTATGTGGCTTGGCGTGTGACCATCGCGTAAGTCGCCCAAATCGCTTCTGCCACAAACTCTGCCGTAATGATACCCAACGCAATTTCGCGCAGTTTGCTGTGTCCCTTTAATCCATAATAGCGTTCGACAAACAGTTTGATCAGGTAGACGATAATCAGCCCGAACCAGAAATAATCGAGACCAAAGTTCATGGCGAGTGCGTATCCTGCCGGATGGAGCGGAAAGCCGGGCAGTCGGAACCGCACGAAATCCAAAAACAGCACAAACGCAAATCCGATGACTACGAACAAAATCCCTACGACATTCGGAGGGCGATTCTGTTCCATCAATTGCGCGACTACTCCGGCAGTATCGCCGCCCGCCCGCGACGCCGCGAACCGATACCCTTTATATATCCAGCACAAATGCCCCAAGACGCAGCCGACTACTGTTGCCGCAATAATGGCGACAAAAAGCGTTCGCTGATTCATTTTGGCGATCTCGCCCATTTTCAAGGCTTCCAGTTGATGCGGCATCGGGTGTGTACGATGGATGCGATTCATAAAAAAGAACAGCGTGACCATCCGGCTCGTTCCTGCTTCGGAAAGTGCTTGGGTTCCGCCAAAATCTACAATAAGCTGGTTAGGTCCCATATTCGCCATCTCGTGCGAGGGTGCGCCGATTTGCGCCCGCATTCGGGACAGGGCGAAACTGAACATCAGGAACAAAGTAATGCAAATCAGCGACACCAGAATCGGCATTCCGATAAATGTCGTGATCGCCAATAGACTGCCGAGACTGAGCAGCAGTCCGAAAAATGCCGTGCGGTGCGGAACGCCGCGATCTCCTTTCGGGTGACCGTGCTTGATCTGCTCCCAAACCTCGCTGAGATATTTTCTGGCGACCCAAACCGCCGTCACAAACAGCCCCAAAAACGCGCCCCACGACTGTTCGCTGAAATAGGGCGGCGACGGAACCAATCCACTGCCGCCGAACGTCCCCGCACTCTCGGTATACCCAATGGAATAGGTGAAAACCTGCATGAATTTGCGAAAGAAAAAGAAGAAAATGCAGGAGAACAGCAAATCCGTCGGCATGAAAAAACCGATGACCGCGATATAGGGAAAGATTCCGATGGGAGTCCAGCCGATACTGTTCCAAGGCGGCGCAGGGAAAAACTGCACGACATCGCCTAAGTAGCGCACATTGATCAGCGGAATGCTCGGATAGAGAAAATGAAATCCGTTGATCATATCAATCGCGAACATCAACACGAACGGAACCAGAAAATAGTGGCTTTTATAGATTTGGGACTTGCCCGCCCCGACCTGAACCACTGCCATCGGCATCTGAATTATGGGAAATGCCAGTTTTTCGCGGTTCGTCCATTCGTCGCGCATGAGGCTGTTGAGGCACAGCATGGCAGTGCAGATCAGCGAAATGAGAACTGTCCATGAGGCAATATAGGGAAACCAGAGCGGCAGTTTGGACGGAATTGCCGCCGCCGCAACGCCGCCCGCCGCAAAATCTTTAAATAGCGGCGCGTTTTCTCTTGGCACGAAGAACCACGGATGCGCGTGCGGGAGGATATAGCGGCTAAAGCGCGAATCGCCGTCGGCATACAAGCCATAGGAGTAGATATAGGGCTGAATCGCCCACATCCATTCGCCGCACAACGCGCTGATAATGGCGTGCATGGCATAGAAGATCAGCAGTTCGCCTTCGGTCAGGGCAAATTTCGGGGCGATACGCCGGATAACAAGGAGATTGATCGCCGCAATGAGCATCGTCATTACGGTAGGCGGGATCAGCAGGGAGAAGATAATATCCACTGTCTGATCCACTGACCACCACGCGGTCAGCGGGGCGAGCAGAAAGGCGAGAATTACGGCACGCCAACCGACGCTCCCTTTTGTTTCGATTTCCGATGTTGCCGCTCTGTCCGAAGGATTATCCACTGCGTATGCTAACCTTTGCTGAACTCTACCTCA
>CAZPZP010000399.1:0-4726 GCA_964591025.1 uncultured Chthonomonadaceae bacterium | reverse complement strand
AGGTTTCTGATAGCGGCATTTTGCTCTTCGATATGTCTGGTTTCTTCACGAATGCGTTCGTTGGCAGGGCGAAGATAGACGGCTTCTTCCTCTTCGATAACGCGGATCAGCGTATCGAGTTCCTGCTGTTCTGTTTCGGTGAGCGGTTCGCGCAGTTCGCGTGAACGCAGTGCCTGAAACCGTTCGCGCTGTTGTTTCCTCATGGCGTTTTCCTCAATATCAAAAAGACGTAAGAACAAATCTTTTGTTGGCTCAAATGTGCCGTAATCGGTGGCGAACGTGAAAAAGCCGTATACTTTTGTGCATATTGAGCATTCGGCAGTGCTTCCCGCCATTACTTTAGAGCTCTCGTCCATCCCCTTTTTCACGCAGGAGTGTTCGGCAAACGCAAACGAGCATTCTTCACGAAAAATTTAAGGGTAGTAATCTATCGAAACCCAAAGCAGACGCGCTGAAATCTGCAACTCGGAATTGATCCGCAAGCATTGAATGGTTGCGCGTCCGGTAGGAGTGCGCCCGACGATCTCGCCCGAATCGGACGCGAACGCGAAATGCTCATCCCAAACGTTTTGGCGCGGATTGAACAAAGCGACTTCTGTCTCAGTTTCGGCGTCATGCCCCGTCTCGAATACCCCCTTGTAGGAGATACACGAAAGAGCGAGATTGCTCATGTCATCCGAGCCTCCCCGCGCCTTTGGAGTGATATGTTCGACCTCAAACGAAAAGTTGAACGCTTTCTCACGAGCATGACAATACTCACATTGCCTTTGCGCCCTCTTTGCTACTCGCGCATAAAAACGGTTCATCGGCGAGTGGCTTTCAAGCGATCTTGAGAGGCTTGCAGTTGTGCATCAATCAGCGATTCCAGTTCGCTTTGTTCCTCGTCGTTAAGACTGCCGAGACACTTCCGCAACGCTTGAAGGCGATCATACTGCTCCTGAGTAAAAAACGCATCGCCCCCAAATTGCTGAATCACAATCGGCGCAGTGATGTGCTTTTGTTGCAGAAGCGCGTCCAATGCCTCGCCCATTGTTCGCCCCGAACTGCAATAATCCCCTGCGGTTGCCGTGTATTGAGTTTGATTTTGGGTGATCGTTACCGTAGACATAATCTTTCTCCTTGTCGAACGCTGTTACTGCTCAGCGTCTGTTGTACTTTCTACGCGGTGGCAAATTCGGTGTATTGCCGGAGATGCGGCGGGTGGAAAGCAAGGACGATATGCTCTCGCGGTATTCCCGCATCAAGGAGCAAATCGGCAAGCGTCAAATCGGTTTCGTCACTCTGAATCCAGACTTTGCCATCAATAATATCGGCGTGGATAATGACATGGTCTCTGCGCTTTTTCTCGTCCCACCCAACTTCACTCAACTGATAATGCCCCAAAGCATCGTCGCAAATGAGTTCCGTTCTTAAATCTTCTGTAGAAGGCGTATCTCTCGTAACTTCCTCGAATATTTGCCTGACTATCGTTCGATATTCTCTAACTCGATCCATTCCAGTTCCTCCTTGCCATCGCGGTCATAGAAGATCAGACGTGCTTGAAATTCCAAGAGAATATAGCGAAAATCTTCCTCTTCCATTAGCATTTCCTTCGTATCATTGGGAATAGCCAGATACATTATTCGCTCCGGTTCGCGCCGTTCCAGCATCACACGATAAATTCCGTATTGTCCCAAAGCATCCTCAAGGTCATCCAGAGCCGATTTTCCAAGAAAACTCTTGATTTCGACAGCGATTTTTCTGCCCTCTTTTTCCGCTCCGATGGGCATTTCCGCTCCCAAATCGATCTGAGAACCCTTGCGCCCGATCTTCATAGAGTACGGATCATGCGTGATAATCTATCCCTCTTTGATGAGAGATTCTTTGACTTGGTTATGAAATTTGTCTTTTGCTGGCATGATAGTTTACTCCGAAATGCGCCATTCTTTGCGGGCGGCAGACGCGGTATACCAAGCCACTGCGCCCGAATCTGTATGGGCTTCCCACTGGTGACCGACAAAAGTATGCTGCACAATTTTGCCGCCCGCAGGAATCGTCTGGTAGCGTTTCGGTTCGCCGTCGCCGACAATCCAGTACAGTGTGACAGGGCGCGGCAATGTGTTGATCACGGTGATATTGCACTCACTGCCGGACTGATCCGCGAGCGAGAAATTGGCGGGCGGTTCGACGTGCTGGAGGTGGCGTACAAAATAATCCCACTGCCGCCGTTGAACATACGCGCCGAAACCATGCCCCGAACCCGGAACCAACAACAGATCGAAATCTTTGTTTGCCTTGATGAGTTCGTTGACCATCTGCATCGTCGAAGCGAACGGATTGACGTTGTCATCGAGTTCGCCATGCACCAGCATCAATTTGCCCTGCAATTTGTGCGCTTGCGTGACGTTGGACTGCTCCGCATAATGTTTACCGACGGGATAGCCCATCCAAACCTCGTTCCACCAGACTTTATCCGTGCGGTGATCGTGATTGCCCGCCATTGCAACCCCGACTTTATAGAATTCAGGATGCGCGATCAAGGCACGCGCCGCGTTGTAGCCGCCCGCCGACATTCCATATAATCCGACACGCGACACGTCGGTATACGGATACTTTTTGCCAAGTGCTTTCATCCATGCAATACGGTCAAGATAACCTCCGTCACCCAAATTCCGATACGTGACATCGTGGAAGGCTTTCGAGCGATTCGCGGTTCCCATGCCATCTAATTGTACGACGACAAAGCCGAGTTCCGCCAACGCTTGCATTCCATTGGTTGCCGAGAACGATTTTGGCGCGAAAGAGCCTTGAGGTCCGGCATAGATGTTTTCGATAATCGGATACTTCGCTTTGGGATTAAAGTTCGAGGGGCGATAAACGACCCCATAGATGTCGGTTTTGCCGTCGCGCCCTTTCGCCGTAAACGCTTCGGGCAATCGCCAATTTCGCGCTTTGAGTTCCGAAATATCCGCCGTTTCCAGTGTGCAGACGAACGCGCCGTCACGAGTGCGGTGCAGTTCATTGACAGGCGGCAAATCTACGCGGGAATAGGTATCGAGATAGAATTTGCGGTTGGGCGAAAAGCGAATCGTATGATTTCCGTCAGCGGGCGTCAGCGGCATTAAATCTGTGCCGTCGAACTTCACGCGGTAATAATGGAGCAGATACGGATCGCGTCCGGGTTCGCGCCCACTCGCCGCAAAGATGATTTCGCGATTCTCAGTATCCACATTTTCCACGCTGCGAACCACCCAATCGCCTTTTGTCACTTGGGTTTTAACGGCGGCAGTTTTGCTGTTGATAAGATACAGATGATTCCAGCCGTCACGTTCCGAAGTCCAAAGCATTTCGGCGGTGTCATCGAGAGAGTTGATATAACGGAACGGAGGATAGACGAAGGTTTGACTCTGTTCATCAATCAGCGTGCGAACGGTTCCAGTTTCGGCATCGGCTTCGAGAATGCGCTGTCGCGTATGCGCCCGAAAGGTTTGATCTATCGTGAAATGGCGATTGTCGGGCTTCCAGCGGAGAGTGGGCAGCCATTCCCAATCCGAGGTTTCCAACTTCAGCGGCGTGAGTTTGCGGGTTTGGGCATCGAAAACGAGAACGTCGTAGGTGTCTACTTTGTCGCCGGGCAGGGCATAG
Organism: uncultured Chthonomonadaceae bacterium; assembly: GCA_964591025.1. Lineage (GTDB taxonomy): Bacteria > Armatimonadota > Chthonomonadetes > Chthonomonadales > Chthonomonadaceae > CAZPZP01. The sequence goes on along the minus strand of CAZPZP010000399.1, from coordinate 1,102 downwards.
GTGAAGGTTTTAGGCGTCGGGCGCAGACTGCCGTTGCGGGGAATGGAGTCGACGTGAGTTAGCGTGCGCCTGTCGCCGGGGTGGATGCGAAACAGAGTCACATAGCGGCTATCGGGAGAGAGTTCGGGCTGTGCGTAGGGGAGTTTGTCGGTTCCGTCAACCGTGGCGGCATATTCCTGCCCGTCTGTTGGCTTGACGAAAATGTTGTTGTCGCGCACCGTAACAGTGGCGTTGGTATTGCGCTTCTCATCGGGTTTGGGCGCAAGTGGTTTCTCTTGGGGCGCATCACTTTTGCTGATGGTATCGCCGAGAAGGTCATATCGCCACCACTGCGCCCCGACCTTGAAACGCACAATACGATTTTCTTCCTCGAATGTTAGAGAGGAGAATGGCAGACGCGCCGCAGTGTACTTGTGTCCTGCCATTTTCGAGAGCGTTTGTGCGAGTTTGGCATGATCGAATGCCGGACGCCGCAGACCGAGTTCGCCGTCCACAAAGACAAATTCGCGAGTCCCGCGCACCTCATTGCGATACCAGAACGCGCTTCCGCCTTCCAACCAATGCGGCGCAAGATTGGCTTTGGCGACCAGCGTATTGGGTTCACTGCTCCCCATCCAAGCGGCGCGGGCATACCGTTGTGCTATCGGCGGCTCTATGGCAAGAACTGCCGCTGTCTGCACACACACCCCTACTGCCAAAACCAGAACTGTTAGATAACGCACGCCAACGCTCCTTTTCTATAGGGAGGAGTGTTCGGCAAAACGAGAGCAGAATCCTGCCTATTTCCGAATTGCAAGCGCGGCTTCAATGCGATCCAGACGCGCCCGCAGTTCATACTCTTGAACTGTGCGTGGTTGTACTCGAAGGTGACGCCGCGCTCCGAGACAAAAAGCGGGTCTGTGGGTTCGCGCTGGTCTATCTTCACATAGTCCCACAGGGCTTTCCCTGCCGTTTTGGAGAAGTAGAGGGTTCGGTTCTTCCCTCCCTTGCCTTCGATTATCTTCACCGTTCGCGCCGATGTGTCCACATTACGCCAATTGGGGGCGCACAGTTCACTGCTGCGTATGCCCGTATCGAGGAGGAAATAGAGCAGAGCGGTATC
>CAZPZP010000398.1:0-4729 GCA_964591025.1 uncultured Chthonomonadaceae bacterium | reverse complement strand
TGCGCCTGACACTTTCTGCGGCGGGGCAACCATCAGAAGCCGCCCTGAAAGAAGCATCGCGTCTGCGCGTCGAAAATATCCAATATGGAAAAATCGAACTCAGTGTTGACGCAGGCAAGAGATACCACCTTATCGGGCGTGTTCTGACTCCTGCCGTTACTGTTTTCCCCCTCAAGGACGCCAAATCTCCCGGAACGGTGATCAAGGCAAACAAAGACGGCATCATTTTTGTCGTCGCGCCCGGAATGAGCCTCAAACTGCGCCCACACTCTACCGCTTCGGCAAGCCGCTCCTTTACAACAGAACCGGGAGCGATTATCAGCAATCTCAAAGCGGGTGAAAGTCTCTTCGGGGAATTGCTGCCCGCTGTAGGTTCTGCGGTACGTCTCCAAACTCGTGCCAGCAGCCTCGGCGCATTTCCCACTGCCTTCGCGCCTTCCGATTCCGACCTGTTTGTCTTTGTGGCAACAGCAAAAGAAAAGGAGAATGAAGACGCCGAGGCAGAACGCGGCAAGCAGATCGAAACGCTGTCGAAAGGTTATTGCGACAAAGCGACAGAACGCGCCAAAGCCGAAAAGCGCACGATAGCGAATGGAACGCTGACACTTCGCGCCAAACTTCCAACGAACGAACCCGACCCGATAACGGCGGTCACGTATCTCATTGATGGCGAATTGGCGTCCATTCAGAACGCCCCGCCTTATCTGTATGCGTGGGATACGCGGCGTGTCCCCGATGGCGAATACGCAGTCGAGATACGCGGCATGAACAAACAGGGCAATGTGGTCACGAAGGTTCGGGCATTGGTCGCCGTGGATAATGGAAAGAGATAGGTCATTGGGTTGTTGGGTCGGTGGGTCATTGGGAGAATGCGCTGGCGATCATTGGGGTTTTAATGACCTAACGTCGGAACAGGACAGCGAGGGCGAATAAGAGAGCGACGCCGCATAAACTGCACGCCATCCACATTACCGAGCGCGAAGTCATGGGAGCGGGCGAGCCGGATTGACGCATTCTGTCCATCTCGCTTTTGAGGCGTGCGTTCTCCTGTTGCAGTGTGCTAAGCGAACTGGAATCGGGCGCAAGTTCAGTATCGAGTTTGCCGGACGCTGTCGGAGCGGTTTTGCCGTATTGCGGGGTTTGGAGCGGGCGCGGCATGGCTTAAAATCCTCTCAGATATTTCAAGCGGCGCAGAAAACTGACCGCTGCCTCTTGGCTTTCGCTATCGGGTGCGTAGAGCAGTGTGGTCGCCGGGAAACTGTGATAGAAAATCGCACGGAAGGTAAACGGCTCTTTCGGGGACGACTCCAGCCACAACTCTTCGATATTCATTACAGTAGAGAGGGGTGTAGTGTGCATCCGCAAGCCATGTGCAAACGCCAAAAATTCGTAAAGGTGATTTTCGTCTGCAACGAGACCTTGAAGCTTGGGACCGGCTGAGGCTTGCCAACCGCAGGAACCATCGGAGAAATACGACTCGTCCACATGGCGCGAGACATACGCGGCGCGAAGATTGGGGTGTTCGGCGGCAAAGTCGGCGAGGATACGTTCAGAACGCTTATGAATGCCGGGCGTGAGGCGCAGTTCGCAGAGCAGATTGGTGAATCGCCGCACAAATTCCTGTCCTGTATTCGCCGCAACCCTGTCAGTTGTTGTCAGTTTCTCCGCGCCCATTGCCGTTCGCTTCCTCTCATTCCGTAATTTTGGTTGGAATGCAAAGGATTATCGGCGGGGGCATGGGAAAAGAAGAGGGTTCGAGGAGACAAAATAAGCGGGCGGAACGACAATCCCCCCAGAAGTCGTTCCGCCCTTTAACCCCTCCCGGACGAATGCAGTCTCCCTGTGTCTGCCATTCGTTAGCCCGTTTGGGATCGAGCCGCATTGGACGCCCCCCGCGTCAATGAAGCACGCTGTATGAAATTCTTGTTTGGCGCGAACTTTATGCCTGTGTCTTATATGACGAGACAACTTTGCGAAAAGTTCACTCCGTTGTAAAATTTTATTTGACAAATCTATGCGAAACTCATACGGTTCAGGAATTTCTCGCCTCGCTTTGTCTAATCCTATTATAACACTGTCAGTGAGATTTGACAAGGGGTTTACAAAAAAACTTCTTTATTTTTTTAAGGGTGCCTTTCAGGGAGATTCGGCAGAGGCAACACGGAGTGGAAACCGCTTGCGAACCGCCTTCATGAAATCGGCGAGATCGTTTGCACTGAAGTCGGGAGCGATGTGTTTGCGGGCGTCGGAATCAGCGTGCAAAACGTGTCCTCCGACTGCAATTTGATATTCAAGAGGACTGCCGTTGCGGTGCGCCTTGAGTTCGGCAACCAAATCTGCCGCCGTGGAAACCTGCTCAGGCATAACGCAGGAGATCACGACGAGATGCGGCGCGACTTGTTCGGTCATCGTCACGAAACTCGACTGCGGCACATTGGCTCCCAAGTAGGTCGTTTCCCATCCTGCCATTCGCAATCCATCGGAGAGCATTCGCAGCCCTAAAGCGTGCCAGTTGCCCGCCACACATCCTAGAACGGCGCGGTACGGCATACGCGCTATGGGCGCATAAAATTGCATGACTTTCGCCATCATACGTTCAGTGAGAGCGGTTGCCAGATGCTCATGGGCTTCATCGGTCTTGCCTTCGATATACATTTCGCCTATAATGTGCATGGCGTTTTGGAAGACAGTGATGTAGATGGTTTCGAGGGGAACGCGCTCGGCAAGCAGTGAGCTGACCAATGCACTGACGCGCTCTTCTTGTCCGGCGAGCGCGGCATCGAGATACGACTGCTGAATAACAGACAGATTCGGCGTGCCGTTTTTCGTCATCGGCTCAACGGTCTTGATCGCATTTGCCTCTTCGGTGATCTCATAGAGGCGTATCATCAGGTCGGCATAGGGTGTCGCCAGCGCGTAGTAGACCTGCCGTCCGATTCGCTCGGAACGGACAAGCCCTTGATCGCGCATTTTTGCCAAATGGTTCGAGATATTGGGCTGTTTGCGTCCTGTCTTTTCTACCAGTTCACCAACCGATTTCTGCCCGGTTCGCAACTCTTCCAAGAGGGCGCGGCGGGAGGGTTCGGCAAGCGATTGGGTGAGGGCATCCGCCTCAGTCAAAGTTCGCATTTTGAGATGTTTACTCCAAAAAAAGATTGCCGTAGTATCAGCATCTACTAATAGATTCTACCTTGCAACGCCGATTTCCTGCTTTACCGATGAACTCCTTTTACAAATCTCTCGATGGAATTTCGCTTCCCGTTGCATTTTCGCCAACAGAACGCCGCCAACTGTTGGAGGACATCGGGGTTTTGTGTCTGTCTGTCAATCAGGCGTTTGGTGAAAAAACGCTCGCCTTGTCACAAACGCAGTTGCCCAATTCTCTGATTGCTGCCCATTCGCCATTTGTGCGCCTCCAGAATTTCACGCTTCTCATTCAGGAACTGCTGCCGCTTCTGCTCGCTCTCACCAAACAGCCCGATACTCTTCTGACCTCAGTATCGCGCCGTTTGCCGTGGGATCGACTGCGTGGAGATGCCGGTTCACTCTTCGAGATTGCCCGCTCGCCCCAAGCACAAATCGCTTTGATGCGCCGTCAAGACCCGATGCCGGTTCTCTCGGAACGTCAGGCGCGGCTTGGGTTTGAGACTCCTCTCAATCGCCTGATCGCCACGCTTCTTCGCCAACTCATTGATGACGCCAAAACCTTTGCCGCACTCGCCGCGTTTTGTGCCGATACCAACGCCGAAATGCAAGCGCAGCGGCTCTCCCAAAGTCTCATGGCGATTTTGTCCCAAAACCTGTGGCGCGAACAAGCACCGATTCCTGCGTCAAAAATTCCCATTTTGCTGGCTCAATTTCGCGCCAAAGTGTCCCTGCCCGCCCGCTTGATTTTGGGAAAATGGGAACGCTATCGCACCGAAACAATGGGCTTCGACTGGTCGGGCGTCGCGGCACTGACCTTGACCGAACGCGCCGAGTGGCAGCTGTATGAAATCTGGTGTTTCTTGCAGCTCGCCAATGCCCTGCAAAGTTTGGGCTGGTCGCCGGTAGGAGAAGAACAGATTCGCCTCATTGCCGATGGCTTGCACCTTGTCCTTGCAACAGGTCGCGCCTCCTGCCTCACGTTTTTGCCGCCAAACTCTGCTCGCAAAGTCAAGAGAGTGCCTCTGCGTCTGTTCTATCAGCCGCTTTTTGTCAGTGCGAATCGGCAGGTCGCGGCGGACACGACAGGCGAGGACAGCGAGCGATATGTCTCGCGATCTCATGCAATGCAGCCCGATTTTGTCATTGATTGGCGCGGGCGTTTGGTGATTTTTGATGCGAAACTGCGGTCTTACAGCACGTTTGGGGCGGAACAGGACGATATTGACAAAATGCACGCCTATCGCGATGGAATCGTTCGGCGTGCGGGGCAAAATGTGAGAGCGGCGGTTTCAGCGGCGTGGTGTCTGTTTCCGGGCGTGCTGGCGAGAGGGAACAGGGAACAGGGGACAGAGAACAGCGCATTCTACTTTGGAATTCGCGCCTATCCTGCCCCGACAGAATCCGCACCGTTCGGCAACGGTGATATTGGCGCGATACGTCTGCGTCCGGGCAATACATCTTTACAGCCGCACCTACGCGATCTCTTACAGACATTGATAGGATAAATTGGTCAGAGATGGGAGCAAGCAGGAAATCGCTTGCCTTCCGCCGAATTTGCTGTCATTCAATACACCAAGTTTGG
>CAZPZP010000397.1:0-4736 GCA_964591025.1 uncultured Chthonomonadaceae bacterium | reverse complement strand
ACTTTCAGTACCCGACAATGCGATGGAACGGTTTAATCATTGAAAGTCCCTAAGAGAGAAACGGAACATCATAACTCACCTCTCGCACCGGGGGTTTTCAACCTCCGGTGCGTAGGGTGAGATCATAGTTGCGTCGGATTGTGCGTTCATTGACGGCGCAGAAGTTGCTTGAGTTCCGCAGGGTTGCCGGCGAATTGCATGGCTTCTTCGTAGGCAATGGATTTTGCCTGATGGAGCTTTTCGAGGGCTTGATTCATGGTGTTCATGTGGAAATGCCCGCCGTCGCGAATGCAGCCATAGAGTTCCGTGGTGTCGCCGTCCTCCAGATGTTTGCGAATCAACGGCGACATTGTCATCACTTCGACTGCCGGAAGGCGTCCGTGTCCTGCTGCGCGATGCACCAACCGCTGAGAGGTCACGCAGAGCAGAGACGCGGCTAACTGCTGGCACACTTGCCTTTTGAGATGATCAGGATAACTGTTGACGATTCGATCCACCGTTGCGGCGGCAGAAGTGGTATGAAGCGTTGTAACGACAAGATGCCCAATTTCGGCGGCGGTCATGGCAACATCCATCGTTTCGCGATCACGAAGTTCGCCGATAGCGATCACGTCGGGGCTTTGGCGCGTAACGCTATGGAGTGCCGACTTGAACGATTTGGTATCCTGCCCGATTTCGCGCTGATGCACCACGCTTTTCTTGTCTTGAAACACATATTCGATGGGGTCTTCGATGGTGAAGACATTCGCGTGCTTTTGGCGATTGATCTCTTCGATAATCGCGGCGAGCGTGGTGGTTTTGCCGCTTCCCGTCGGTCCCGTAATGATGATTAAACCTTGTGGCTCCAGTGCCATTTTCTTGAGGATGGGCGGCAATCCCAATTCATCGATAGTAAACGGGTGAAGCGGAATCAGGCGCAGAACGGCTCCAACGGTTCCGCGCTGTAGGAACAGATTGGCACGCACTCGCGCCATATTGGGAATGGTGAAAACAGTATCGAGTTCCTGCTTCTGGTGCAACTCTTTCATCAGCGTATCGGCGTCATCCACATCATCTTCGCTCTCGAAACAGGAATCGTGAAGCATCTTATCGCGGGACGCACTGAATAAAATCTCATAGGCGAGGTCACGGGCGGCTGTGGCGGGGAGCGCGGGCAATTCCGTCGCTTGCATTTTGCCGTCCACGCGGAGGGCGGGCGGCGCACCCGACTTGATAATGACATCGGAAGCGCGTTTTTTGATAGCGGTTTCCAGAAGGTCATGGATACTGAACATGGGACATCCTTCATTTCTCGGTAGTACTCACACAGCCTGATATGTGCGCGGCAGGACGCAACCCTCTCATGGGGGCTATTAATGGCTGTCTCTTTTGACTTCGCTGTCGGCGCAAAAGTTCCTGCTTCAAGAGCGAAAACCTTTGCGTTGAAGAGAGCAGCGCGTATTCTAATGGACGCAGAGCGAGAAGATTCGTTGCAGAAATTAAGAGGAAAAGGATGTACAGAAGCGATAAGTCAGCAGATGCGAAGGATTCTGCCCCGAAGATTAAGTAATAGAGGAAGGGAAAGATAAGAAAGGACACGAACCGATGGAAAATTTACTACCGATACAAACGCCGCAGTGGTTGATCTTGCGGAGACTTATCCTCTTGGAGATCGCGCTGCCTTTGTTTGGTCTTATTTTGGAGTATACCTGTCTCGGTTCTCTCCCTCCCTTGCTTCAACAATATCTGCGGAACGAACAGGAAGCCCCTCTTGCGGTTGCAGATGGATTGTTCCTCGGTTTTGGAGTGCCGTTGTTGATTTTGTGTGTGGTCGCATGAGTCGCTCTTTGGAAGAATTGGCGTTGTGGTCGGCGGCTTTACACTTTCGGTTGCGTTGGTGCTATTTTGCTTGATTTGCTGGCAGGTCCTACAGTTTACTCTGCTTTTTCCAGTACCTTGGACACTGTCGCTGCTATCGTGACCGGGGCTATTCTTGGAATGCTCTACTTTTTTGATTTGCGCCATCGTTATGAGACGAAAGAGAAATAATCTGAGGCAGTCTATTTGTTTGCCGCTATAGATGACCTTCGCCGTACCAAGCACTTCGCGCCTGAAGAGCGGATTTCTGCCCTGCTCTACCGACTTGCGCGTGATCCAATCCACTTTTCTGCCAAGCAACTGCTCCATCTCATCCTGTTCAGGAAAATAGCCCCACGCCTCGCGGCGTTTGTCAGGTGCGTAGGTGACAAGAAAATCCACATCGCTTTCCGGTTGGAAATCGCCGCGAAGGATTGAGCCGAAGAGGGCAAGTTCTGTGATTTGCCAACGGCGGCAAAACTCACGCAGACGCTCGTCAGGAATTTCGATACCGTGTTTTTTTATCGCATTTCTCCTCTCTCTATTCTACACGATTCTAGAGAACGTATCAAGCCCCCTGTCGTCACGTAACTGTTGAGGGTTGTTGGAATTTGCGCTCAAAAACGCTTTGCGGCTCTATGCTCCCCTCTCGAAGGAGAAGGTCAGAGGGCAGTTTTGGCAGTTGACTACAACAACCCGCGACAGTTACGTCGTCACGCTGAAAATCCACTGTAAAATTTCCATTGTGCCGACATTGCAAAGACTTCGGTATCCGTGTATAATTTGACAGACGGTACGACAGAGCAAGGAAGAGGATAATGGTAGCAACAAAAGCATACGATGAATTTGTCGATTTTATCGCGGCAGGAAGTGATACGCTTCATGTTAGTCAATTTCAAGCATCGCAAGCCACAAAAGATCGCGTTGCCTATCTCATCGCACGCTCCAAAAATGAAGGACTCAGCGACGATGAAAGGTCAGAGTTAGAGCATTATCTTCACTTCGAGCATATTATGCGATTGGCGAAGGCACGCGCAAAAAAATATCTCCAAGATAAACAGGGCAAATAAGCGTACAGATGAGCCGAACCCACATTTCCGCAGAATTACGTCGGCTTGTCAAAAATCGCGCCCAATTTCTCTGCGAATACTGCCTGATTCACGAAGACGACTCTGCTCTTGGAAGTCAGGTCGATCATATTATCAGCGAGAAGCATGGCGGCGAAACCTCTGCACAGAATTTGGCTTCTACCTGTACTTACTGCAATCTTCGCAAAGGCAGCGATATTGCTTCTGTTATTCCGGGAACACATGAGGTCGTGCCATTTTACAATCCGCGACGAGATAAATGGCGCGATCATTTCGCTCTTGCACCGGACGGCATCACGATTACAACCAAAACCGGCAGCGGCGAAGCAACCTCTCGTATTCTTGGCTTCAATGATCCCGAACGATTGGAAGAGCGTGAGATTTTAAGAGACATCGGACGCTATCCTACGGACGAGGCATTGCGCCTGATATGAGTCGTCGCGAAATCCAGCCAATTCCTTTCCTTCCCCTGTAGAATAACATTGCAAAGACTTCGTTATCCGTGTATAATCTGACACGAAAGAAAGCACGATTTACCCGAATGTACGACACCGAAAGACAATCTCAACGCACGCTCCGCAAGGTGATGCGCCCCGCCCCCGCACTCTCGCCTGACGACAGCATCGGGCGGTTTGTGCAGATGCTGCGCTATCTGGGCGCGGACGGCTTGCCTGTTCAGCGCGACGGCAAACTGTGCGGCATTATCTGGCAGGAGGACGTTCTGCCGATCCTTGCCTCACATGATGAACGTGACCGCGAAGAGGCATTGCGTCTGCCGGTTGCCCGCGCTATGCGTCCTGCTGAAACCATTGCCCGCCCCGACATGACGCCCGATGAGGTCGGCGCACTGATGGCGAATCGGCACGTCGGGGCAGTTCCTGTAGTGGACAGTGAGGGTTATTGTTTGGGCATGGTGCTGGCGATGGATTTACTGGTTCCCGATGTTCCCCTGCCGACACCGAGCCGCGTCGGTGGAATGGCGACTCCCTTTGGTGTCTATCTCACAGATGGCGTGCATCAGGCGGGCGTCGGCAGCGGGGCGTTGATCGCTACTGGAGCGGCAATCGGCGGACTTCTCTTTTTCTCCTACCTCATCTTAGACCGTGCCGTTTACGGGTTACAGCAACTGGGATTGCTTGCCAATACCGCCATGTGGCAGCTCGATGTCGAGCCTCCTGCTGATCAACCGCTGGCGGGTTTCGCCCATATTGGGCTGCGATTCGCGTTGCTGGCAATTTTTCTGCTTCTCATGCGTTTTACTCGTATCGCCGGGTTTCATGCCGCCGAGCATCAAACCGTTCACGCCATTGAGCGCAATGAGCCGCTTGTTCCCGAAGTCGTCGCCCGAATGCCTCGCGCCCATCCGCGCTGTGGAACCAATCTCATGGCGGCGGGAATCGTGTTCTTCATGCTGTCGAGTGCGCTGCGGTATGTGCCGATTTTGGGAATGGAAGACGCTTCGGTTTTGGCGGCACTGGTCACGATGTTCGTCTGGAGACCTGTCGGCACATTTTTGCAGGAGCGGTTTACAACGCGCCCTGCTCGCCCAAAAGAGCTGGCAAGCGGCATTGCGGCGGGCAAAGAGTTGCTCCACAAGTACCACACTCTGCCGCCGACACGCCTTAAGTGGACACGCCGAATTTGGAATATGGGCTTGCTCCAAACGCTTATCGGTACTCTGCTTGTCTTCACCGTCGCGCAGTTAGTTCTGTGGATCGTCGAAAGATTAGGATGGTGAAGCAATAGACCTCTTGCCCTAGTGGGTCACTTGCTTTATAGACCGACATAAATTCCGGCGCATCCAATCTCAAA
>CAZPZP010000396.1:0-4750 GCA_964591025.1 uncultured Chthonomonadaceae bacterium | reverse complement strand
AACGGGGGATTTCGTCCGTAGGACGTCTGTTTTTAAGACGGGTACGTTTTTGTACTCGTACCTAACAACCTAACGACCCAATTATCCATGCAGGAATTTTCGCAACGCGGGGCGAATAGATACGCCAAGCATTTAGGGTAAGTTTCAGAGGTTGGGTGCGTTCAATGAACGCCGCCCATCTCAAACGAGGAGGCGAGAAGAGCGCAATGCAATTCGGGCAGCAGAAAAAGACATTGCAGACAGTGGCATGGGAAGCGGGCAAAGTCCGCCTGATCGATCAAACAGCCCTGCCAGACAAACTGCAATATGTGGATTATGCCGACTGGCGCGACGTATCGGAGGCGATTCGCACAATGGTTGTGCGGGGTGCGCCTGCGATTGGGTGCGCTGCCGCTCTCGGTATGGCGTTGGGTTCTCGCGGAATTATTGCCGACGGACGCGACTCGTTTCTGCGCCGCATCATGGGAATGGCAGATACCTTCCGTGCCTCGCGTCCTACCGCCGTCAATCTTTTTTGGGCAATTGATCGCATTATCTCCGTTGCCGAACATACCGACGGCAATCCGGTGGACATCAAAGACGCCATTCTCGCCGAAGCCCTCCAAATGCTCGATGAAGACATCGCGGGGAACAAAGCACTCGGCAAATACGGCGCGGAATTGCTGCCCGACACCGTGAATATCCTGACCCACTGCAACGCAGGTGCATTGGCAACGGTTGGATATGGGACTGCTCTCGGCGTCGTGCGGGCGGCGGTGGAAGAGGGCAAAAAAGTCCATGTGTTCGCCGACGAAACGCGCCCGCGCTTGCAGGGAATGAAACTGACAGCATGGGAACTCACGCAGGACGGGATCGGCGTGACGGTCATCGCCGACAATATGGCGGCAAGCCTGATGCGGCAGGGCAAAATTGACTGTGTGATCGTTGGCGCAGACCGAATCGCTTCCAATGGCGATACCGCCAATAAAATTGGGACGTATGGCGTTGCGGTTCTGGCGAAACACCACAATATCCCGTTCTATGTGGCGGCTCCGTTCTCGACCATTGACAGCAAACTGCTCAGCGGCGTGCAAATTCCTATCGAACAGCGCGAATCCATTGAGATGACGCACTTGGAGGGCTTGCGTATCGCTCCCGAAAATGTCAGCGTTCTCAATCCCGCCTTCGACATTACGCCCGGCGAACTCGTCACCGCGTTTATCACGGAGCGCGGCGTCGTTCGTCCGCCCTACGACTTTGCCGATTCGCGCCTTGTGTCCAACCTCATTGAAGATGAAGACCGCGATGTGATCACTGTCGCCTAAACCGTCAAAAGTGATCAGGACAGAATCAAGCCCCTGTTATCGAAGCGATAGCAGGGACTTTTGCTTTTGGAACTCTTTACGAAACGAAAGAACGTTCGGGGCTTTAACCCCGCTGACCCTTAAATGTTCTCGTTCGAGTTCGTAGAGGGTTGAGGAATTTGATAAATATGGACTTTGTCGGCGGCGGCAACAGCGAGCATTTTGCCGTCGGGCGAAAACGCCAACGCGGTTACTTGTTCCGGCGCAAAAAACGTCACAAGGCGGAGAATATCTTCGGACTTGAGTTGAGGCATTGTTGTATTCACTCCTCGAATGCCGCGCTGTATCTCAAGAGGAGAGGCGCATACGCGGCATGAGTTTTCTTAGGGATTGGTTGTGGACGGTTGAGTTCCATCCGTACTCAATGGATCGGTGGGCGTGCCATCTGTCGGCGGCGTTTCCTTGATGATCGGCTTCGGGCGCACTTGCGGCGTCACCTCAATCGTTTTCTCGATGAATTTCCCTGCGCTGTCCGTTGCCGTCAACTTGAAGATCGTGGGTGCAGTAATGCTGAATGGATAAGTGCCGCCGCGAGGAGTCGCAACCTCTACAGGCGCGGTTCTATCCGACTCGATCCGCACGACTCGCGCATATTGTGTCGCCCAACGCAGTTTAAAACTTTCGCCGATATAGACCGGATTGGTCACGACCTTGAAACTCTCGATCTCCGCAATACACGCCTCCCGCGAGACCACACGCACCGAGACAGACATCTCCGCTGGTTTCTTTTCCGGGTCTTTGCTTAGAGCGCGTAGTATGTACTTCCGATCCTGCATGGGAGTATCAGAGAAACTCTGATCAACGGGACTCAACTTGAGATTGCCCGGATCAATTCTTATTTCTTCCGCGTTAATCGTTTTCCACTCTAACATGATGGATTCGCCCTGATGCACAACACGCGGATCGACACGAAAATACGTAATTGTCGCGGCAGGAGCAGGCGGGAGGGGCAAAACAGTGACCTCGACTTTTTGCATCTGAGCCTTTTGGTTGCCTTTGCCGCGTACCAGCAAAATATAGGTTGTGCGCGGGACTTGCGGAACGACTTCGATTGTGCCGTTCAGCTGAGGGATACCACTCGACTTGATTTGCTCGCCGGGTATATTCATCGGAACGCCTTTGGCTCCCACTTGAGTTCGGATCAAAATCTGTTGAGCATCGCCGTCCACACTCCAATTCAAGTTGGCTTTATCGCCTTCTCTTACCGTCTTTTGAGAAATGGTGAACTCTTCGATCTTGACTGGAACCGGAGGGCGAGGCCAGAAGAACCATGTCGCCGCCCCGCCAAATGTCAACAGCAAGAGGAAAATACCAAGCAATGGCGAAATCAACGCCCGTTTTTCCACTTGACCGTGTGCCTTGCCGACGATATACGAATCCGCAATAGACCGCGCTGAGACAACGAAACTGGCAAGGCTGACGCCGCCGAGAACCGGCAGTGCTTTCGGGCGCAATGTTAAGGGAACGGCTTCGGTTTGTCCCGGCTTGAGCGTAACCCGTTCCATATCGAACTCATACGTGCAGTCGTCGTCGGGATCATTGGCGAACAGTTCCAGCGTTTCCTCGCGATTGCCCTGATTGGAAACGGTGACCTCGAATTCATTGAGCGGGCGCGTAAATGTGGCGATGCCGCGCTTGGGATTCAGTTCGACTTGCAGAGAGGCATAGGGCTTGAGTACGAGCGTAGCTTGGGCAACGCCGATTTCGCCCGTCTCCATCGCTTGCACACGCACTAAAAACGGGTAGGAACCGGCGCGGTTTTCACTGGTGCGTTGAACGCGAAAGACGACGCGCTCACCGGCACTTGCCCCTGCCGCCACATTGACAGCCGCGACGGGAATAAAATACCATTCGACATCCACGCCCTCGACTTCAATGGTGAGGCGATCCGACATTTCCTGACGATTGGTCATCGTGACCACGAGTTGAACGGTTTCACCCGGTTCGACAAGCAGTTCGGTCTCGGAGAGACTTACGCCAATTTTTTGCAATTCAATCACAGTGGACGACATATATTGATACTCGATGAAGCAACGAATCTTTCTCTCCCAGCCTTCTCGTAAAGCACAAAGGAGAAGTTCAACGTAAAAATACGTGGAAGTCATTGTATTCTATCGGAAATTGCGAAAATTTGTCAAGACGGACATGAAAGAGAACGCCGCCTTCACTCTTAAACGCTACTCTTTCGACGCCAAAAATACGGTTTTGCCGGTGCGTGCCGACTCATAAGCGGCTTCGACGACGGCGACTACCTCTGCCCCGTGTTCGGCAGTCGAAAAAAGCGCGGCTTTCCCCAAAATCGCGTCGGCAAGATTTCCGATGGGAGTCCCGATGGGCGGCAGTCCGTCCTCTTGAAATTTGACCTGTTCCTGCCCGATGATGCGTATCGTCGTGTCGAACCCGAAGCCTTCCACAGTGATGGTTCCGTTCGCCGCACCAAAGATATTCCGCACGCGCCGATCCGCAAACTTACTATCCCCTACGGAATTGATCGTGGCAATGGCTTCATTTTCGAGTCCGATCAGCAGCGACGCCCGCATATCGGAGGGAGTTGTGTCCATCATTGCCGACACGCTGACCGCCTTTTTGCCCGTACAGTAAAGAATTTGAGAGACGAGATGCGACCCGCCGTCAATGAAATAGCCGCCGCCATTTTGCACGGGGTCGGCACGATACATCGTTGGCGGAACCACGCCCGGCAGGTTTTCGGGGGCAGGCGATTTGCCGAAGACATATTCGGCAGAGCCGCTCCAATACATCGAGGCACTTTCCAGTTCGCCCATTTCCGGCTTGCTCAGGGCGCGGCGTATTCGGTGACAATGCGCCCAATAGGGAGGATTGAGGGCAACCGCAAGATGGCGGTCTTTCTCTTTGGCGAGTGCGACGAGAGCATAAGCATCGGCACTTTTGATCGTCATCGGCTTTTCAACCAGAACATGAAGATTGGCTTCGAGGGCGGCGCGAGTCTGTTCGAAATGGAGATCATTTGGTGTGGCGATAAGAACGGCATCGAGTTTGGCGTTGGCAATCATCTCCTGCCAATCGCTGTAACAGCCACTGTCAGGAACACCAAAGTGTACCGCCATTTTAGCGCGGGGTTCAGGGTCGCGTCGGCACAGTGCCGTGATTTCAATCTGCCCATGCCGCTGAGCATCGGGGAGGTGACGGCGTGAGGCGAACCACCCTGCCCCGATGACGCCCAGCCGAATTTTGTCTTGTGTCTCGCTCATATGTTTTTCCTGTCCTCTATCATGACAGGAATTTCGATAGAGCAGGGCATTTTTCCTGCTTCCGTTGAATGACTGTAGTTTAGCGATACGAGCGGGTTGTGTGGCTCATACTCCTTCTCATCATTTTGTTTTCTGCGGTTTTGGCTTCACCGAAGCCCCCGTCTAAAGTGGCAAAAT
>CAZPZP010000395.1:0-4753 GCA_964591025.1 uncultured Chthonomonadaceae bacterium | reverse complement strand
CGGCGGCAGAACCGCTGGCAGTACGCGAACCCCGCTGAACAAACTCACGCCGCAATCGCTCTGAAGTTGATCTATAGACCTCCTCAACCTCCGAAGCCAGGGACTGCGTCTCCATCTCTTTTATTTCTTTAACCAATCGTCGCAGAAAGATGAGTAATTTATTAAGCGTGAAAGGCTTGACTATTGCTTCCCAATCTATTGTCGATTCATCTAGAATTTGTCGCAATACTGCTTGGTCATCAGAAGGGGATTCGATTTGCAAGATGCCTTGAGCCGCAATCGAATATATCTCTTCTATCGCTTGCATTACATCACTCTTAGTGAGTTTTGTTTTCTCTTCCTCAATAGCAGTTAAATGCTCCACGATGAATCGAGTGACGAAAACAAGAGTATCGTACTTAAAATGTTTTTCTATATTTTGTACTTCTGTCACGACCTCCTTAAGATAAGAGCGCAAACTGTTTGTATGCATAGAATGTTGGTGAGCATTCCAGTAAGATGCTTTAGTGTCTAAGCAATACAGTAGTGCCTCTTTATCAGCAGGTGATATAGCCCGTTGCAATATCTGCCGTTCTAAGACATCATGAGCAGTATACAGTGCTTTTCTAACAGTCTCTGGTGTAACCTCAGAGTCAGGCTCAAGCAATGCTTTCAATTGTCTCGTAACATCTAATGTTACTGGAACAAGTGCATCGCACTGGTATAAAATTCTTAACGCCCATTCACGGGCGAGGCGGCGGGAACTGATCATGGCACGTCACACACTCGACTTTCAGGTATACTCTTTCCAAATACGAATACGGCATAAAAGCGCGTTTCACTATACCCGAAAACGCGCCCTGCCGGAAAGAACTTTGCGCTGATTATGAACGCTGTGATGGAACGCCCCACCGATTCGACCTCTTTGCCAACAGTCACTTTGCTTGGCTTGCCTGTGCATCGCCTCGATATGAACGCCGCGCTCGATGTCATGGACGGTTTTATTCGTGAGGGCAAGCCGCATCATGTCGTGACCGCCGATGCTTCGATGCTGGTGATGGCAGCCGAAGACCCCGAACTGCACGATATTATTGCACGCGCTGACCTCGTGACGCCGGACAGCATCGGGGTTTTGTGGGCGGCAAAGCGGGCAGGAAAACCGATAGCAGAGAGGGTTTCAGGCGTTGTCATTGTCGAGCAGCTTTGCGCTCGCTCTGCCAAACGCAATTCTCGGCTGTTCTTTTTGGGAGCCGCGCCCGGAGTCGCCGAACTCGCTGCCGAGCGTATGACCGCCAAATATCCCGGCTGCCAAATCGTCGGAACTCGCGACGGCTTTTTCACGCCCGACGACATTCCTCAAATCACCGCGACGATTCGCAGTTCACGCGCCGACGTTGTCTGTGTGGCGATGGGAATCCCGAAGCAGGAGAAGTGGATTGCCCGCTACCGGGACGAACTCGGCGCGTCGGTCTTGATCGGAGTCGGCGGCACGCTCGATGTGCTTTCCGGCACAGTCAAACGCGCCCCGGTTCTGTTCCAAAAACTCAAACTCGAATGGCTTTGGCGCGTTATTTCCAACCCCAAAAAGATCAGCAAAGTGCTGCTCTTGCCGCAGTTCGTGAAGCGGGTTTTGCGCGGAGAATAATCGCGTTTACGGCTTGCATTTTCCTCTATCCTGCCGCACAATATCTCTATCAAAAATCGCGTGATAAGTTTGGAGGTCTGCATTATGGCACTGCTTGCACTGGAAGGCGTCTATCGCAACGGTATGGTGGAATTGCCTGAATATCCCCGCGAAATGGAAGGGGCGAAAGTTTTTGTCACGTTTGTTATGACTGCTGAGATGGCAGAGGCAGAAAAAGAACGCAAACGGCAAGCGGGAGAGGATTTAATAAAATCTCTGCGGGAAGCTGCACGAGACCGCTTTTTTGCGCGAATGGATGCTGGAATCAACTTTGGCGGCGAAAAATTTGACCGGAATGAAATTTATGAAGATCGCATGAACGAACTGGACGCCCGCCGTGGTCGATAGCAATATCCTGATATATGCACATGATCCCAGTGAGCCGCAAAAGCAGACCAAAGCCAAAACTCTGCTACGTCAGTTGGAGGCGAGCGGGGAACTGAAAATGAGCGTGCAGACGCTTCACGAATTTTATGCACGCGCAACCAAACCGAACCGTCCGCCCGCACTCTCGCACACAGAGGCTCAGAAGATTATTGCTGACTTGCTGTTGATTGCAACAGTCTATACTCTTTCGCCTGTGATCACGCCAAGAGCCTTGTACGCTATCGAACGCTATCAGATGTCGTTGTGGGACGCGCTGATTTGGGCAGTCGCCAAAGAGTATGGCGATACAGTGATTTATACGGAAGACACGCAGAGCCAGCCGGAAATCGAGGGCGTCCGTTATGTCAATCCGCTCCTTTAACCCGCGAATGGCTTTGGCGCGTCATTTCCAACCCCAAAAAGATCAGCAAAGTGCTGCTCTTGCCGCAGTTCGTGAAGCGGGTTTTGCGCGGAGAATAATCGCGTTTACGGCTTGCATTTTCCTCTATCCTGCCGCACAATATCTCTATCAAAAATCGCGTGATAAGTTTGGAGGTCTGCATTATGGCACTGCTTGCACTGGAAGGCGTCTATCGCAACGGCAAAGTGGAATTGTCAGAGTCGCCTTCTGAAATGGAAGGCGCGAAAGTTGTCGTCATGTTTCTGAATGAAAAAAGCGAGGATGAGGCAGAGCGCAGAAAGAAGGCAGGGCAGGCTCTTTTAGAGTCGATGCGGAAGGGACTCAATTTTGGTGGTGAGGGAATAAACCGAAACGAGATGTACGAAGAGCGCATGAATGAACTGGATGCCCGCCGTGACAGACAGTAATATCATCATTTACGCTTACGATCCCACCGATCCTGTGAAGAGAGACCGTGCTTTGGCGTTTATTGAACAACAGATTGCTGACGGCACACTAATCGTCAGCACACAGGTGTTGCATGAATTTTACAATCGTGCGACCAAACCCAACAAGCCGCCTTCACTGAGCCATGAAGATGCAGTTGTAATTATCAATAAGATCATTGTCTCGGCAGTCGTTCACCCGCTTTCGCTTCCTGTGACCAAATACGCCTTATATGCCATTAAACGCTATCAGATGTCGTTGTGGGACGCGCTGATTTGGGCAGTCGCCAAAGAGTATGGCGATACAGTGATTTATACGGAAGACACGCAGAGCCAGCCGGAAATCGAGGGCGTCCGTTATGTCAATCCGCTCCTTTAACCCGCGAATGGCTTTGGCGCGTCATTTCCAACCCCAAAAAGATCAGCAAAGTGTTGCTCTTGCCGCAGTTTGTGAAGCGGGTTTTGCGCGGCGAGTAGCAGCGTTCGCGCCTTGAGTTTTTGTTTCCGGTAAAATGATGTAGACAGAATTTGCAGAAGACTATCGGGGCATTTCTCTGGTAGAGTGAAGTCGCCAAACTTTGCTCAGAAGAAAATTGCTCCCGATGTCTGCACCAGTTTACCGTATCTGTTCTCTCTTTTGTCCCTTGCTCGTTTCGGTTCCCATCGGAACCAACGCCGGTCTTTTCGCCTTGCTGTGGGCGTGAGTGAGCGAGCAGTTCCTGCTCGCTCGCGGCGCGGTCTTTCCTGCCCTGTCGTCGTTGGGTCTGTCGCTCGCCGCCGTTTGCCGATGTCCTCGCAAGCGGGGTGAAGCACTTTGGCGTACGGGTGGCACAGAACTTCACGGCAAGGCAGAACACTCTGCCCACTTATAGCGGCAAAGGACGCCCGCCTCCTGCGGATGCCTCCGACGACGGCTGTGGCGTCAGGATTTCTCGCTCTTGCCCTGTCGAGAAGGGAAGAGGCGCAAAAAGAACAGCGTCACCGCTGCATCTCAAGACGGGAGTGAACGCTCACAGACGCAGCAAAGCCGCCTCATGCCGCTTATTTACCAGAAACTAAAGTATTGATTGTGCGGCATAAAGTGCCGTCACCGGACGCGCTTTGCCGACATTCGCCAGAGCCGATTTGCGCTGCTCTGTCTGCTTGGCGTGCAGTGCCTTCATCTGTTCCGCCCACACGCCGAACTTCTCCGGCATCACGCCCTCGTCCATCGCCGCAATTCGTTTGCTCATCTCATTATAGACCAAAACCCGTGCCGTATCGCGCATCATTTCGCGCACGGGAACCACCTGCGCCATAAGGCTGCGCCCGATGATTTTGAGGGCGTCCTGATACAGACCGAAGCGGCACAGCAGCGCGGTCATTCCTATCAAAACAACAGGATTGGATTCCGCCTGATCCGCCGAAGCAAGCAGCTGCGGTAATTGATCGCGCTCTGCCTCGTTCAGTAGGAAAAAGCGTCCCTCGCACAAAACGCTTCCTGCGGCATATCCGGCAGTCGATTCGGCGGCAACGATTTGCCAGCCATACAATGTTTTGTCTTCCAGCGGTATGGGGTCGAGATGCCAGACATTGGCTTTTTGTGGCGGCGAGATCGAAATCGGGCAGAGTGTGCCGTCGTTTTGCGGAATGCCAAAGATAAGGCAGCAGGCGATATTCTCCGGCTTCTCCTGCCAGAAAATGCGGCGCGGAGCCTGAGTCAAAGAGGTGAAAAAGAGCGGCAGAGTACCGGGGACGCGGCTCTGCGGCAGGGATAACATTGTGGACATTTTGAGAACTCCTTTGGACAAACAAAAAACAAAAAAAGCAAACTGAAATAAATCACTCACCTCTCGCAACGGGTACTGAAAGTACCCGGCAAGAAAGTACAAGCGTCTT
>CAZPZP010000394.1:0-4780 GCA_964591025.1 uncultured Chthonomonadaceae bacterium | reverse complement strand
GGGGGTTTTCAACCCCCGTTACGTAACGTGAGTTAAGAACTCTGAGAACTCTGAACTTCCGGTGGTAAGCCTGTCGGAATCGGGGTTTTGGACTGCGAGATCGGCGGCGGCGCGATATACAACGGAACCAACGCGAGTACATCATCGGAAGGTTCGGCGGCGCGGCGCAGGTCGGCGAGACGGGCGATCAGAGCAGGGGAGGGTTCCGTTGGAATGCCGAAGGACAGGGGAATCGCTTCCAATAACTGAGTCAACTCCTGCCGATAACGCGCCGCACCGGAACCACAAAACATAACGGCAGACGGATTTTGCGCCGCAATTGTCTGCCATAACTCATCCAAAGTAAAAGCGTCAGGAGCAAGAAGCGTGTTCGGAACCGTTCCCGATACGTCATAAATCGCCGCGAACACAGTACCGGGACGACACGGCAGCACCGGAACCACCTGCGTGTTCTGTAAGCCGCTATAGTGTGCCGCCAACGCTGCAAGACTGCTGATGCCATAAATCGGTTTTTGCTGCACGCTCGCCAGAGTTTTTAGAGTCATCACGCCGATCCGTGTTCCCGTAAATGAACCGGGACCGATGCCGACACCGAACGCCTCGACCTCGGACAGCGTCAAACCCGATGCTTTGAGCAGCACGCTCATCTCTCCCAGAATTCGCTCGGAAAGGTGCATCTCATGGCGAAACCGGCACTCGCTCAAAAGCAGCCCGTCGCGAGTCAGGGCGATCCCGCAGACATCGCCCGAAGTCTCCAACGCCAGCAAAATTCCGCTTGCACTCATTCTATTCCGCTCCATATCGGCGCACACTCCGTCACAATCTCGACATATCGCCGCCCGAACGCAATCACTTCGATAGAGCGCGGATTCTGGTCTTCGTCGCTCTGCATCTCTTCCTCACTAATGGAGAGAATGAGATTGAGGCGTTCAGGAGGCAAGACCGGCAGAACGCGATCTGCCCACTCGATCAGCACCACGCCGCCGCGCTCGAAATACTCCTCGAACCCAATTTCGTCCAAGTTCATCATCTCAATGCGGTACACGTCGAAATGGAACAGCGGAACCCTCCCACCATACTCTTGAACCAGTGTAAAGGTCGGGCTTGTCACGTCGTCGGTGATTCCCATGCCCTGCGCGATGGCTTGTGTCAGCGTGGTTTTGCCCGCTCCGAGGTCACCGATAAGCGCGATCACGTCACCGGGTTTCAACTGCCGCCCCAACGCCCGCCCGAACCGCGCCGTCTCTTCAAGGGTTTGCAGAAAATACTTCATACTTCTCATGGCGACACTCGCTTGATTTTGGTATAGTCGAAATTCAGTGTACAGAGCGGCTTGTCGAAGCGAATCTCTTTTACGACAAGGGTCAGCGTATGCTTGCCCGCCGTGACGTTCTTGATTGTGCCGACACGGAGCGGCTGAACATCAATATCACGGTTTGCGATAAAGGTGTCCACTTCCCCGATCTCCCTGCCGTCGAGTTTGACCGTCAATTTGGGACAGTCCGAATCGCGCAAAATCCCCAAATCGAGCGTGTAGTCACCGTCTTGCGGAATTTCGAGCGGAACGGAAAGTTCTGCCTGTGCCGGAACTTTGTCCCATCGCAAAAAACTGTTGCCGCTGAATTCGGGCAGATCGTCATTGCGGGTCAAGACGGTCATTTCGGTCACTTTGGCAATGTCTACGAGGTTTTCGACTTCGACAGCATCCTCTACTTTGCGGCTCGGAAACAGTTCGAGATAATCCAAGAAAAGCGGCTTTTCGCCCTGCGGTTGGAGTTTGATTTTATGCGTGCCGGGCTTGAGGTGAATAGGAACCGAGTTAATCCACAGCGAAGTGGTTTCGGCGTCGAGCGGATCAAGTGCGGCTTCCATCAGTTCAGAAAGCTCCTCATTGTCGAGGGCATAGCGATATTTCAGAGTGGCTCCGGGACGAACCAATGCGGCGATATTGAGAATGTAGACATCTTCGGCGGCAACGGGAAACGTCGCCGCCGCCGTTCCTTTGGCGAACGCCGTGACGATGCCATTGCTCGCCTCTGCCTTGAATCCTCTGTCCTCGGTTTGCGTCGGATTGCCGCCATCCCAAGAGAGCGACTCGGCTTCGATAACATTGGGAAGATGGAAGCGGGCGGGCGTCAAATCCGCCGCTTTGAGCGGTTCGGCGGGGGGGGTTGGCGCAGCCTGATACCAGAAAAGGGTTGTCGCCACATCTACCGCCGCCGAAAACGTCATTTCGGCGCGGACATTTTGAGAGAACGCAAGCGCGTTGTTCAAAAACAAGGAATATCCCCCCATGCGTCCGACGGTCTTATCCGTGAGCGTGATACCATTAAGATCGTTTGTACGTGAGCCTCGCGTGATAAACAAGCTGTTAAATGCGAAAAATATCGTAAGATTTTCGGCAATCTTCGGCGTTTCAGCATTGTCTGTTGTGATGCGAACTTGTGCGGTATTGTCACTGAGCGGAGCAAAATCGGGCTTTTTATTCTGCAAGGCAACGGCGATTCCTGCGATGTGTCCGTTTCCCGAAATTTGTCCTACCATGAGCGGCTTATTCGGCTCGGATGTGTGGCGAGTCCATTGCGCGTGGAAATAGGGGGCAGTCGGCGGCACACTTTCGAGGCGCGTATACGCGAGTTTCCATTGGATATTGTTGAGCGGAGTTTTGCCCAAGTTTGCTAATTCGACGCGCATACTTTTGCGGAAAACCATCGGGAATGTGCAGAGGCTTCCGTTCTCTTTGCCCGCAAGAAATCGGGATTGAAAGCGAGCATCTCCAAAGGGACTGCCGAAAAAATCCCCGATAGGAACCTCGACGGCGGGCTTATCCGCATTGTCCCAGAAAATTCGAATCAGGGTTTGGCGCAGCGTATAGCGGTCTGCCGGTTCGATTTTCATTTGCAACGCCGTAACCTGTGCCGAGCCGTCGATTCGCAACAGATTGAGAGTTTTGCCCGCATCCAGTTGCGTTCTGCCGCTCAAATCCAAGACTGTATTCGCGGCAGGGGCTTGCGGTTTGACGGTTTTGGAGACGGGTTTCGTCCTTTTCGGTTTCTGGTTTTGCGCTCTCGCGAGAGAAGGCAACACCAAAAGCAGACTTGCAGCGAGCAGAATTCTATAGCGCATCGGCGATCTCATCGGCGATTCGTTTGGCAGCGTCAACTGGACTGGGCGCGGCGACTATCGGGCGACCAATCACCAGATAATTGGCTCCGCACTGAATGGCTTCGGCGGGTGTCATGGTTCGCGCCTGATCTCCCCGTTCGCTTCCGGCGGGGCGCACGCCCGGCGTAATGATGAAGAAGTTCGGATCGGAAATAGCGGCACGTATCAGCGAAATCTCCTGCGGCGACGCGATTACGCCGTCACAGCCCGACGTTTGAGCCGACTGCGCGAGCTGCATCACAAAGTTAGGAAGCGACTTGCCGACAGAGAGTTCCGAACACAGAATCTCTTCCGAAATGCTGGTCAAAACTGTTACGCCTAAAATCTTCGGGCAAGGCAAATTCAGTTTATTCGCTTCGCAGCGTGCCGTTTGTGTTGCCGTCTGCATCATTTGACTGCCGCCTGTTGTATGCACCGTGACACACCAAGCCCCTAAATGCACAATGCCGCGCATCGCGCCCGCCACTGTATTCGGAATGTCATGCAGTTTGGCATCGAAGAAAATCTTGTCGGCTCCCGCGTCGCGCAGTCTCTCGACAACGCCAACGCCCTCCGCCATAATCAACTCCAATCCGATTTTGAACACGCCCACATGACCGCGCAGTGTCTCGACAAGATGTATTGCTCGCTCGGCAGTATTCACATCAATTGCACAGATGATTCGCTCTCCGGGTTCCATCGCATCTCTCCCTTTTAGTGTTTTGTTTTGTTTTTTGTCCCGGAGAGTAAGTTTACCCCGTTCAGGCAGGTAAAATGCACACAGCACTGCGCCGAAATTCCGACTGGGAGGCACAAATCAATGGATGACCTTTTTGACCCAATGCAAAAATTGGAACTGGCACTGCTCCGCACCGAGCATCAGAATCGCTATCAACTCCAGATCAATATGGTTAAAGAGTTGGTCGGCGAAGGGATCGAGTATGAGAATTCTGTTGTGCGGATTGTTGTTTCGGATGTGGGGGCATACTATGAGCTGAAAGATTTGCCGGAGGATTTCACGGGCGGGATCGGTGACGATATGAACCGCAATTTCCTCTCGCAAAAAGAGGCGGTCACGCTGCTGTCACGCCTGTTCGACGCCCGCAAACGCATCACGCTCAAAAATACGCGGCAGTTCATTTTGATGGTAATTTACACGCGCACGGGCATCATTGACCGCAAAAACTGCTATATCTACGATCACCGCGTCAATCAGTGGAACGACAAAGACAAGCCGTTCGAGATCGGGCATTTTCAGCCCGGCGTCATGCCGCTTTTCTTCAAGATTCGTATTGACGCCGATTTCGGCGAGGAGTTGATCGGCTTCAAGCGGGGCATTTCGTTCTGCATGGCAAACGCGGGAGACCGCCATCTCATTTTACGCTTGCCCAATGAAGGTGAATACCTCACCGATTTAGGCGGCTTGCCTATGTCCCAAACCATCAACTGAGAAAGGGCAAATTCTCTGTTTGGATTTGCTAAAATGGCAGCACCGCACTCAATGGTGAAAGGTCACTGACGGTTTCACCGTTTTATGCGGTGTTACCAAGGCAAGACAAAAGGGTGCGAAACAAATGGAGGGCAACCGGGTACAAAAACGTACCCGCCTCAAAAACAGACGTCCTACGGACGATGA
>CAZPZP010000393.1:0-4786 GCA_964591025.1 uncultured Chthonomonadaceae bacterium | reverse complement strand
ATTATATCATAAATTGACAACCGCTCCGAGAGAAAAGTCACAGCGGTTTTCAGAGTCCTGTCAAAAACCCACTTGACAACAACACACTCAAATAGTATAATGCTCTGACGATAAATCGCGAAACATTTCTGCGCCGGAGTGCGTATTAATCAGTGGAAACTTTATATTCTGGAGGATAGTCACCCCATGGGGAAAGCTGTAGGTATTGACTTAGGAACAACAAACTCGTGTATCGCCGTCTTGGAAGGCGGCGAACCGACTGTCATTGCCAACGCGGAAGGCGCACGTATTACGCCCTCTGTCGTCGGATTTAACAAAAACGGGGAGCGTCTTGTCGGATCAAGTGCCAAGCGACAGGCGATTACCAGTCCCGACCGCACGATCATTTCGATCAAGCGCGAAATCGGGACGACAAACAAGAAAACCGTAGACGGCAAGCCTTATTCGCCCGAAGAGATATCAGCGATGATCTTGCAGAAACTCAAGGCGGACGCCGAATCGTATCTCGGACAACCTGTAACCGAAGCGGTCATTACCGTTCCTGCATACTTCAATGACGCGCAGCGCACCGCCACCAAAAACGCGGGTGAGATCGCGGGCTTGAAAGTTTTGCGAATTATCAACGAGCCGACTGCCGCCGCACTCGCTTATGGACTCGACAAGGGCAAAGAAGAAAAGGTTCTCGTCTTTGACTTAGGCGGTGGTACGTTTGATGTGACCTTACTCGACATCGGCAAATCGGAAGACGGCGGCTTGATCCTCGAAGTTCTTGCGACCAACGGCGACAACGCTCTTGGCGGCGATGACTGGGACGCCCGCATCGTCGAATACGTTGCGGCGGAGTTCAAGAAGGAAACGAGCATTGACTTGAGCAAAGATAAGCAAGCAATGCAACGAGTGCGGGAAGCGGCGGAAAAAGCCAAAATTGAGTTGTCTAATGTTATGACGACCAATATCAACCTGCCGTTTATCAGCAGCACGCCCGAAGGTCCCGTCCATCTCGACGTGAACCTTACTCGCGCCAAATTCGAAGAATTGACCGGCGATCTGGTCGAACGTTGCCGGAAGCCGTTCGAGCAGGTCTTGTCCGACTCGAAAGTCTCACCAAGCGAAATTGACGAAATCGTTCTTGTTGGCGGCTCGACTCGGATGCCGATGGTACAGGAATTGGTCAAGCTGTTAGGCGGCGGCAAGGAACCGAACAAGGGCGTCAATCCCGACGAGGTTGTAGCGATTGGCGCGGCGGTTCAAGCCGGACAACTTGCAAGCGACGGCAGCGGAACGGGTTCCAGTATTCTGCTTCTCGACGTGACTCCGCTCAGTCTCGGAATTGAAACGCTTGGCGGCGTATTCACCAAACTCATCGAACGCAATACGACGATTCCAAGCCGCAAGAGCGAAGTGTTCTCGACAGCAGAAGACGGTCAGACCAGCGTTCACGTCAAAGTGTATCAGGGCGAACGGGAGATTGCGGCGGCGAACAAACTGCTCGGCGATTTCCAACTGACGAACATTCTGCCGGCTCCGCGTGGGATTCCGCAGATTGAAGTGGCATTCGATCTCGATGCCAACGGAATTGTGAGCGTTTCGGCACGGGACAAAGCGACCAATCGCGAACAGAAGATCACGATCACGGGTTCTGGCGCATTGAACCGCAACGAAGTTGATCGTATGGTCAAAGACGCCGCGCAATATGCCGACGAAGATCGCAAAATCAAAGAGCGTGCCGAAGCCCGCAACAAAGCCGAGGGTCTCGTCTATTCCACCGAGAAACAGCTCAAGGAACTCGGCGAGAAAGCCCCGTCCGATCTCAAGGCGACGGTGGAAACCGCGATGGATGCACTTCGCACGGCGTTGAACAACACCGAAACCAGCGTGGAAGACCTACAGCGGTTGACATCGGAACTGGAGCAGTCCACGTATCGCTTGTCCGAACTGCTGTATCAGCAAGCGACGGCGGCGGAAGCCTCCAATGGAACCGGCGATGACCAGATGCCCCCGCAGTCGCCTACACCGGCTGACGATGACGTAGTTGATACGGAATACCGCTAATACAAACAGGGGGTGAGGGGGACAGAGGGAGAAGAACCACGGGGGACACGGAGGACACGGGGACAATTCAAGAGTTCTTATTTGAGAGTTTTGCATTGCTTTTCGTGTTCTTTTTGTCTTTCTTTCGTATGTTTCGTGGATCAGAGTACATTGTTCTGTTCCCTGTCTCCTGTTCCCTCATGGGGAGTGATCGCGCTTGAACGACAAAGATTTCTACAACATTTTGGGTGTGCCGAAAACCGCTTCTGCTGAGGATATCAAGAAGGCGCACCGTCGGCTTGCGCGAAAATTTCACCCCGACTTGAACCCCGGCGACAAAAAAGCCGAAGACCAGTTCAAGAAGATTCAGGAAGCCTACGATGTGCTGTCCGATGTGGAAAAACGCAAAAAATACGACCAGTTTGGTCCGATGTGGGAGCAGATGAGCAGTGCGGGGGCGGGAGCGTATGGCGGCAGTGGACGTCCTGGACCTCAGCCCAATGTGGATTTCGATCCCGGAGTGGGCGGGCGGCAGTTCGAAGATTTTATTGACAACATTTTTGGCAATTTTGGCACTCGCGGCGGACAGCAACAACAGCAGCAACGCGGCGGATTCGGGGGAGCGCGTGCGCCAGAGGATATTGTCTTCAATACGTCCATCACGCTGGAAGAGGCATATCGCGGAGCCGCGAAAACACTCAAGGTGACGGTGGACGATGTTTGCCCCGAATGTGACGGGATTGGACAGAAAAAGAACAGCAAAGGGCAGTTTGATCTCAACAACGCTCAAGGGTGTCCACGCTGTCGGGGCAAGGGGCGAATCGCGTCTCCGCGCTCTGTGCCGCTGAATATTCCGCCCGGTGTGACTGATGGCTATCAGGCTCGAATCGCGGCGCAAGGGGCGGCAGATATGCGCGGACGCCGTACCGATCTTATTGTGCAGATCACCGTTGAAAAGCACCTCAAATATGAACGCGATGGACAGAATTTGACGTTCGATGCCAATGTGCCGTATACCGTCGCGGCGTTGGGCGGTGAAATCATGGTGGAGCTTCCCGGCGGAATGAAGCGTCAAGTCAATGTGCCGACTGGAATTCAATCGGGGCAGAGAATGCGCCTTACAAGTCAGGGAATGCCCGCATTTGGCGGCAAACCGGCAGGAGATGCGTTTGCCCGCGTCAAAGTCACTGTCCCGAAAGATTTGAGCGACCGCGAAATCACGCTATTGGAAGAATTGGCGCGGATGCGGAACGAACACGTCAAGAAATAGGTCGGGATGAGCGGGTTTTGATTTTAGATAGGGGTGAGTTGCTATGACAACGCATGACAAAAATGAGCCTGTCTATATGATCGGCGTCGTTGTCAGTTTGACGCAGATGCACGCCCAAACGATCCGATTGTATGAGCGTCTCGGTTTGGTAACGCCGCAACGTAAAAGCAAAAATCGCCTGTATTCGGAAGCGGATGTAGATAGACTGCGCCAGATTCGCCGCTTGACTCAGGAGATGGGCGTTAATTTGGCGGGCGTGCAAGTGATTCTCGATCTCTTAGAAAAGATGGATTCGCTGCGTGACGAACGGGATACCGCCGAGCAGCGTGCCAGCAATATCGAGGAATGGGTTCGGGAAATGGTCGGCAAAAACGGCGGCAAATTCCCTTGACTCACCAGTCTGGATCAACTGCCGCCCGGTTTGTTGTCAGGCAGAACCGCCATTTCCGCGCCGTCTGAGTGGCTTGTCGTCAAGCAGATCACGGCGGCTCCTCTTATCACTCCACCGCCCGGCAAAGAGGGGAACAGGGAACAGGGAACAGAGAACAGGGAACAGGGGGAGAATACTCCTTGAATTTCAGTAGACCTCTTGCAAGAGTCCAGCAGAATAAATTCTTCATGCAGGTCTCGTTCCGCCGTGCCGTGCTTCGCACTCGATAGGGAGAGGGAATTTCGTCCGTAGGACGGCTGTTTTTGAGTCGGGTACGTGATTTCTACCCGAATCTTGCAAGAGGTCTACTGTGTTCTGTGTGAGCCGCTGAAGAGTTTCAGCGGTTTTTTTATGCCTTGCGTTACAAAATCGAGGCGATTATCAGAAGAGGGAACTTTGCGTCGTTGGAATATTGTCCAATATAGGGATAGGAATTTCCATAGAATTGACGATAATCAAGAGAGATTTTCCGCAAGAAAGACCGCCGCCATGCCACCTGAATCATCAAATTCACGCCCAATTTTTTATGACGAGTCCCGCAAACGCTGGTCATGGATTTCTCGCTTGAGTCTGCTTGGGGGGTTGCTTTTCTCCATTGTATTGGTCGTTTTTGTTCTCAGCATGGTGTTTCAACCTCTGCTTCCACACCGTCCGCTGCCTCAATCGGAAGCGGTAAAAGACCTCGGCAATGTCGATCCCATCTTGACGGATCGCCAAAAAGCCCGCAGTCAGTTCGCTCTGCGCCGTGACAGTAAAGCCCTGATTAAAGAGAGGGAGCGAGAACAAAACGAGACGAAGAAACTGCACAATGCGGCTCCGAAATACGACATGAACACGCCTATTACTCTCGGCTTTTATGTCAATTGGGAAGAAACTTCGCTGGCATCTCTGCGGCGCAATGTCCATCGCTTGACCCATTTTTGCCCCGAATGGCTCCATATCACTAAAGACGGCAAGGGAATTATCGACGGACGCAACCAAGAAGACCGCCTAACTGTCACGAAATTTGTGCGCGATAATAATCTCCCGATTATTCCGCTCATCAACAATTATAT
>CAZPZP010000392.1:0-4790 GCA_964591025.1 uncultured Chthonomonadaceae bacterium | reverse complement strand
GCGATACTGGCACTCGTAATACTTCCGTCTACGACACTGCCCGCCTTGAACGCATACGGCACGGTAACCAAAGGAGTTCGAGGCGTGAGAGCAGCATCAGTTCCGACTTTGATCTCAAGCCAGAGATTGCCGTTGAAGAGGTTGGCGGTGTTGGTGTTGAGCGGAACGGCAAACGTGCCATTTCTCACCTGCACAGTGGCGAGGGTTTGGTTCCACTTCTCGGTTCCGGCACTCACGGCGTCCCAAAGCGAGAAGTGAATGCTGTAGGTTCCATCGGGAACGGGATTGCCCGCAGGTGTGGCAAGGCGTCCCTGAAAGTTCATGGTTTGCGGCGTCGCGGAGATTTGAGCGCGAACAACGGCGGGCGCGGCAAGCAAGACGGCAAGACAAAGAGCAAAAGGTTTCATGATATTCCTTATCGTTCGGAAAATGCCGAAGGTGTCGGCAAAGGAAGATGACTGCCATAGAATACGCCGAATTCGATTTGCGACAATAGGGCGCAGATCACATTATTTTTGTCTCATTTCCCTCCTTTTTGCTGCGGTTTCGCTGTCGCCCTGCCGATAATTTCCCTCGGTACGGCGCGAAAAAAGAGACCTCTCTGACGCCGCCAGCGACATCCCGGACGCCAAAAGGGAACCCCCGAACGATACAAGAGGCATCGCTTCTCTTGCACAAAGTATACCATTTGTGATAACGGAGGGGGTTTATTGCAACAGAGGAATTCCGTACGGCGTCCACGACACTCTTTTTTGGAGGAAAACCGATATGCCCGGTGACGATTTTATCCCTGACGGCGACAAATCCCTGCCGCCCTATCTCACCAATCTTACCACTTATGCCAGCGCGAATCTCGCCGCACTCGGTCTCGTCGCAGGCGATATTACTCCCATTTCGGGTGGCGCAAGTGCCTATCAAACTGCGCTCAATAACGTCACTGCCGCCCAAGACGCCTATAAACAGGCTCTGCTATCAAAAGATGCCGCGAAGAAAACTGTCGTCAACAATGTGCGGGTTCTGGCACGCAAGGTGCAGGGCAATGCCGCCGTCACGCCCGCCCAAAAAGCCGCACTCGGCTTCAATCCCCGCACAGGCGAGCGCGTCAACCATAAGGTCTACACGCCCGTCAATCTCATCGCGACCCCTGCCACCGATGGAACCAACAGCCTGAAATGGAAACCGGGACTGAACGCCGCCGGTACGATCTATATTATCGAGATGAGTTATGGCAAGACCGACGACTGGGTTTATGTCACTTCCGTGACGGCGAAGCGGTTTGTCCACCGAAAGCAAAAGCCGGGCGTGCTGGTGTTCTATCGTGTCACGGCACAGCGCGGCGACCAGAAGAGCGAGCCATCTAACCCGGCGAGTGTGTACGGTCCAAGTTCGAGCGAAGAGGTTGATTTGCGGCTTGCGGCATAGCGCAAGGGCAACGAAATTGTCCGGGTACAAAAACGTACCCGTCTAAAAAGCAGACGTCCTACGGACGAGCAGACTGTCACATTGTCCCATCACAAGAAGCCTTGCTTGTTATAGAAAGGTTTCGAGAGGAGGCACAATCTCACAATTTGTTCGTCCGTAGGACGTCTGTTTTTTAGACGGGTACGTTTTTGTACCCGGAAACGCAATGTTTGAGGGTTCAGAGTATCTCAGGCTTCCAACTATCGGCAATGTCGAGGTGGGAAACTGTTTCCTGTTCTCTGCCCCCTGTCCCCTACGCCGCTTCGGTGATCAACTGCCGCAAAACATAGGGCAAAATCCCGCCGTGCTGATAGTATTCGACTTCGATAGGAGTATCGATCCGCAGTGTGAGCAGAATACTCTCCTGCGTGCCGTCGGTGCGATGGATAATGAGCGGAACGTCTTGGCGCGGCGTGACGCCGTTCTCCAAGCCGATAATATCGAAGGTTTCGGTTCCATTGAGTTTCAGAGTTTGTGCTGTCACGCCGTCCGGGAGTTGAAGCGGGAGGACGCCCATACCGACGAGATTGGAGCGGTGAATGCGCTCGAATGAGGTCGCAATAACCGCCTTGACTCCAAGCAGAGCCGTGCCTTTTGCCGCCCAGTCGCGGCTGCTGCCTGTGCCATACTCCGCCCCTGCGAAAATCACCAGCGGAATGCTCGCTCCGGCATACCGAATCGCCGCATCATAAATGCTCATGTTCTCGCCGCTCGGCTGATGTACGGTTACGCCGCCCTCGACGCCGGGAACCATGAGGTTCTTGATTCGGACATTGGCAAAGGTTCCGCGCTTCATGACTCTGTCGTTGCCGCGCCGACTTCCGTAACTGTTGAAGTCTTCTTTCGGCACATTTTTCTCTAACAGATAGCTTCCTGCCGGACTGTCTGCCTTGATCGCTCCTGCGGGAGAGATATGATCCGTCGTCACGCTGTCACCGAAAAAGGCGAGTGGGCGGGCGGTATGGATATTGCTGAAAGTTCCGGGTTCCATACCGAAGCGATCAAAATACGGCGGCTCCTGAATGTAGGTACTCGCTTCGTCCCATGTATAGACCTGTCCCTCACTGCTCGGAACGGCTTGCCACAGCGGATTTTGCTCGGCGAAATTGGTATAGAGTGAGCGATAAGTTTCGGGGTCGTTTGCCGCCCCAAGATAGTCGTTGATCTCTTCGGGCGAGGGCCAAAGGTCGTCAAGGAAAACGTCCTGCCCATTCTTATCTTTGCCGAGCGGTTCGCTTTCCATGTCAATATCCACACGCCCCGCGAGAGCGAAGGCGACAACAAGCGGCGGCGACATCAGGAAATTGGCTTTGATATTCTGGTGGATTCGTGCTTCAAAATTTCTGTTGCCGCTTAAAACAGCGGCGACAACGAGTTCATTGTCGGCGATGGACTTGTCGAGTTGCGGATCGAGCGGACCGGAATTGCCGATGCAGGTGGTGCAGCCATAGCCGACGGTGTTGAAGCCAAGCTGATCGAGATAGGTCTGCAAGCCGGATTTGGTGAGGTATTCGGTGACGACGCGGGAGCCGGGAGCCAGTGAGGTTTTCACATACGGCTTGGGCATGAGTCCCTTTTCAACGGCTTTTTTGGCGACAAGTCCTGCTGCGACCATAACGGATGGGTTGCTGGTATTGGTGCAGGAGGTTATCGCGGCAATGACCACGTCGCCGTGATGCAGATTGATAGTAGTGGTCGGGAACATGGCAGACGGCAACTCTTCAACGCGATCCGGAGTCGGGCGGTTCTGCATCATTTCGCGCTCGGTGAGAGTAGATGTATCGTTTTCGCTGTCGAGCGGATTGGCGGAGACGGGAGCGGTTTCGGTGTCTTGTTCGCCGCCGCCTGTGAGGGGGAGGGCGATAAACTTGCCTTGATCCAGACCGAGGCGCACGCGGAAATTTTTGTCGGCTTCGGCTTCGGGGCGGGCATAGCCGGATTCGGAGAGCGGCTTGATGAGCAGGTCGCGGAACTTGGCTTTGACATCGCCGAGAGTGATTCGGTCTTGCGGGCGTTTCGGTCCGGCGACGGAGGGAGTGACATCGCCGAGGTCAAGTTCTTCCACTTGGCTGTATTCAATTTCACCCGCTTTCGGCATTCCAAACAAGCCCTGCGCCTTGAAATACTCACGGAAAGCGTTGACTTGATCCTCGGTGCGTCCTGTGTTGGTGAGGTAGCGGCAAGACTCTTCATCTACTGGAAAAAAGCCCATCGTCGCGCCGTATTCGGGAGCCATATTGGCAATGGTTGCTCGATCCGTGAGAGACAGGCTTGCTGCGCCTTCGCCGTGAAATTCCACGAACTTGCCGACAACTTTGGCTTTGCGGAGAATTTCAGTGATGGTGAGAACAAGGTCGGTTGCCGTGACGCCGGGCTTGAGGCTGCCGGTGAGGTTGAATCCGACGACATCGGGGGTGAGGAAATAGACGGGCTGACCGAGCATTCCCGCTTCGGCTTCGATGCCGCCAACGCCCCACCCTACGATTCCGAGACCGTTGATCATGGTGGTGTGGCTGTCGGTTCCGACGAGGGTATCGGGATAGAAGATTTCGTCTTTGCTGAGGACGCCGCGAGCGAGATATTCGAGGTTGACTTGATGGACGATTCCGATGCCGGGCGGCACAACGCTGAATCCGTTGAACGCTTGCATTCCCCACTTGAGGAACTGATAGCGGGCATTGTTGCGGGTGAATTCGATCTCCATATTGCGCTGGAGCGAGTCGGGCGTGCCGAAGTAGTCCACCTGAACGCTGTGGTCAATGACCAAATCTACGGGGACAAGCGGCTCGATGATGCCGGGGTTTTTGCCCGCACGGGCGACGGCGGAGCGCATGGCGGCAAGGTCAACGAGAAGCGGCACGCCGGTAAAATCTTGCAGGACGATTCGCGCCACGACGAAGGGAATCTCGTGGGTGCGCTCGGCGTTGGGCTGCCAGTTGGCGAGCTGGGTGATGTGGTGTTCTTCGACGCGCTTGCCGTCGCAGTTGCGGAGAACGGATTCCAGAATGATGCGGATACTGACGGGGAGTTTGGAGAGGGAGGCGACTCCGGCGGCTTCGAGGGCGGGGAGGGAATAGTATTTGCCGGTTTTGCCATCGGAGTAGGTGAACTCTTTGAGAGTATCGTAGAGGTTGTGCGGTGTGGACATGGTTGGCTCCTTCGCGGTTGTTTTGGTTGGAGTCATTGTACCTGAAAAGTAGGCAGTAGGAGGTAGGCAGTAGGCAGTAGGAAAACTCCCCTGCCTCTTTGCCATTCTCTGCAACCAAGTCTGCACTTTCGGTTATTGTGAGCGAGAATTACGCGGTCTCTGCCTCTCGGAGAAGCGTTTG
>CAZPZP010000391.1:0-4802 GCA_964591025.1 uncultured Chthonomonadaceae bacterium | reverse complement strand
CACTGCTCCAGCATCGTCTTGAGGAGAAACTGCAAGCCGCCAGAGAAATGTATTACGCCAATCTCGAAGCCGAAAACGACGAACTGCTGCAAGAAAATCGTGAACTCAAGCAGTTGGTCGCCGCGCTGAAACGTCAGCGAGATAATCCCTAAAACGGCTTGCGCCGGAATGCATTACATCGTGTTCCGGCACTTTTTTCGAGGAATTTGATCGCGGGTGCTGGTAGGAGGCAAAGGTTTGCGGGGCAGTGCTGTGTTCGCGCTTTGAGGCTGGTACGCAGACGACAGAGAGATTCGGTGTATAATGGTTCCATCTGAGCGAGAGGAGATCGCACAATGACGCAGGAACCGTTGAGCAACGAGGAGTTCGGACGCCGCGCCGATGAGATGTATGACACCCGAATCCGTCCGCTTGTGGAGACCGACGAGAATATCGGCAAAATCATCATCGTTGACATCGAAACCGGCGATTATGCGATTGAAGAGAAAGACACTTCCTTCGAGGCAAGAAAGCGAATGCGGGCAAAATATCCCGGCGAACGCTTGGCGGGGTTTCGTATCGGTTATGATGCTGTCCATGCATTCGGCGGCTACCGTCCCATGCCGAGCAAACGCTGATGATGACCGGAACCATCACCAACCGCAGAGCGCATCTCGTTCGCCCTGTTCGCGGCGCGGGCGGAAGCGGCAACGTCGAGTTTACAATAGATACCGGCTATACCGCGCTCCTCACCATGCCGCCCACTTATTGCACCGCCTTGAAATTGAAGTTTGTCCAAAGGGATCGATCCTTTCTGGCAGATGGCTCTTTTGTCTGGACTAACACCTACGAAGTCATTATTGATTGGGACGGCGAAGAGCGCGAAGTAGATATTATTGCCATTGAAAGCGACCCGCTGATCGGCATGACGATGCTTGACGGCTACCGCATGGAAAGGGATGTCAAGGCAAACCGCTGACATTGGAAGTGATCAAGGAGTTGCAGGAGGATGAACTGTGAATATTTGTCTGTCCTTGACACGCATCAAGGCAAGTGTGCCAAATGCTGAACGATTTCTTGGGGCGAGACGATTTGGGGATTGAGCGTTCCTAAGCCTTCCGATTTTGCCGCCCGCAGGAGATGCTTGTCGGACGCAACAAGACAACACTTGTGATTGTTCGGCAGAGAACGTGCATATTCAAGATATGAGGCGAGCATACTCGCATCGGCAGTATTGATGTTGTGGGCGTCGGAAAGAGCGATACCCGTCAAAATGTGCGCCTCACTGACTTCCATCAAAGCCAACTCAGTGCCGAGCAGAACTTCCTTTTCCAAATCGAACCGCGCCGAGGTGAAGTCAATTCGGCTGAGACTGTCCGCGTTGAATTTTCGGCGCAAAATGGAAGCCGTTTCAGCATACGCTACATAAGGCACAAGCATCGGCAGAAGCGTTGTCATGGCGAACAGCGCGTTTACCGTATCCCGCCCCGATTCGGCGTAATAGCGTTTCGCCAAAGCACTCGCATCCCAGAGAAGTTGCACGTTGCTCATTCGCTGTCCTCAACATCGCCAACTTCATCATCGGGGTAGCGCATTCGCATCAGTTCGCGGGTTGCTCCACAGTCTTCGGGACGTACTCCGTTACGTATCATGCGTTCCTGCAACTCAACAGGGTCAACGTAATCTTCCTGAGAAATACCGAGTTTCGCATTCACTTCACGCGCAATACGGCGAATTTCCTCCATCTTTTCCGGTGTCGGAAAAAACCGGGAGAGATCAGGTTGAGTCGTTTCCTGCGTTTCTGTTTCCAGCATATCCATTGTTTTACTCTCTTTCAGGCAAATCTGCTGTTCAGCCTCTGTCGCCCAACGCTTCTCCCAGAATTTCGCACTCTTTGACACGCATCATGGCGGCTCCCGCTTCCGTTTCGTCCTCGTAGCCGAGCAGATGCAGAATCCCGTGAACCGTCAGCAGTGCCAGCTCGAATTCAAGAGTCAAGCCGTGTGTGTCTGCCTGTCGCTGTGCCGTGTCTACCGAAATGATCACATCGCCCAAAAGTGTCGGTTCGCCGGGCAATTTTGGCATCGGCGGGGCGTCGGGATGGGAGTCATTTTGCGCGAACGAGAGAACATCCGTCGGTTTGTCGTAGCCGCGATAATCTCGATTGAGTGCGTGAACCGTCGCGTCATCGGTGAGGAGGACGCTGACCTCGGCGGCGGAGACCCCGGCGGCTTTCAGCAGGCGGCGTGCCGCTTGGCGCAGCCGCCCCGTTTTCACTCGACGCGGATACTCGCTCTGTACCGACAATGCCATAACTCGTCTCCAAACTGCAATGCGCCGCGATTTCGCGATCCGCCTCCGTCAAGAGAGCAAGGGTTTCGACAAAACCGACACCGACTGTCTGCGTTTCCGATTGTGACAATCCGGCGGGGAGTTCCAACGCGGGCGGCTGCGGGCGCAAGTCGGCGCGAATCACCTCCATCGGTTTGCCCGTTGCGGTGCGCGGTTCGCTCGACGGATACTCGATCCGCTCGTGCATCATCGCACTCAGCACATGACCAAACGATTTGGCAATTTCGCGCAATTCCTGAAACGTCAGCGGGCAGTCGTCGAACTGTCCATCGTCGCCTTTGTCACGAATGATCGACT
The DNA here is from genome assembly GCA_964591025.1 of uncultured Chthonomonadaceae bacterium. Taxonomy (GTDB): domain Bacteria; phylum Armatimonadota; class Chthonomonadetes; order Chthonomonadales; family Chthonomonadaceae; genus CAZPZP01. The sequence continues at coordinate 2,174 of CAZPZP010000391.1, read as the reverse complement.
GAATCAGGGCTTCGAGACGTTCCTGTGACGGCTTTTCGAGCGAACGCGCCGCCGCTTCAATCGAATCGGCAAGCATCACAATCGCAGATTCTTTGGTGCGCGGTTTCGGTCCGGGATAACGGAATCTCTCCTCCAAACCGATGGGAATCTCGCCGGAAACTTCACAATCCGCAAGAGCGCGGTGATAGAAATAACGAATTAGCGTTGTGCCGTGATGCTGTTCGATAATATCACGAATCTCCGTCGGCAGTTTGTGTTCTTTGGCGGTTTCAACCCCGTCCCGAACGTGCGCGGTAATGATCAGGGCAGAAAGCGAAGGGCTGAGTCTGCCATGAATGTTGGCTCCATGCTGATTTTCGACGAAGAAATCGGGGCGTTTCATTTTGCCGATGTCGTGGTAATAGCCCGCAACACGGCACAGCAGCGCGTCGGCTTCTATCGCTTGCGCCGCCGATTCTGCCAGTGTTCCCACCATCATGCTGTGTGCGTAGGTTCCGGGCGCGACGGCGCACAGTTGGCGCAAGAGCGGGCGGTCAAAGGTCGAAAGTTCCAGCAGTGCCGTGTGGGTCAAAATGCCGAACGGACGCTCCAGCATGAGGACGCCGAACCAGAACAAAAATGTCGCGAACCCCGACGCGCAGACCGCCCAAAGTGTGCCGTTGCGGAGTTCCTCGAAGGTGTTGCCCCACAGCGCACCAAGCAGCCACACCAACCCGATATTGACGCAGGAAAGTGCCAGCGTCACATGAAAGAGGCTGTTTCGACTTCGCGCCGGACTGACCACCAGAATTCCGACAAGACTGCTCATCAAGGTCATGACGGCGAACCGAATCTCATGGTTCATGATCAAGCCGGACATCATCGCCAGCAGCGAGACCGTCAAAACTGCTAATCCCCGATCCAGCAGAACCGTGACCAGCATTCCTGCCGCCGTCACGCTCATCATGCCAAGATAGACCAGCTGACCGTTCGAGATTTGCAAGCCGAGCATTGTCGCCCCGACCTTGAGACCGAACACACTGAGCAGAACAATCACGGCAAGCAAGCCAAGACGTTTGGTATCGGCATAAAGCGCGGGAAGCGTGCGGTTGATATACAACGACACGAACAGCACCATCGCCGCCGCAAGGACACAGACTGCCGCACCGGTGGTAAGTTCCAAGCGCGGATTGAGCAAGCCGAGAGCGAGAAACTTGTCGAGATGCGCCTGAGTAACCTCTTCGCCCGCCCCGATGATCTTGTCGCCGGGAGCGACTACGCTCTGCACCGGAGAGACTTTGGCAACCGCCTCTTCCCGTTCGGTTTCGGTTCGAGTGCGATCCAGCATGAGATTGGCACGCATGGATTGTGACGCAATAATACCGACGATAGCGGCATCTTGTTTGGATGCGAGGGTATCTTGAGCGCGAATTTCGATGCTGCGACGGGAATGTTTCAAGTCGTCGGCAGGGCGTCCAATGTCGGACAGATCACGAATATCGCGTGCCATCGCCTCTTTGGTGAGTCGTTGTGTCACATCGCGCAGATTGATCAGGGAGGCTTGCGGAGCTTTGAGCAAGCGCGTAATCTGCTTTTCGTTGAACGTCCCGCCCCATTGTGCCTGTAGATTCGTAAGCGAGGGCGTAACGGTTCCGGTACGAGCGGAAGAGGCGCGTTCGGCAAGAATTTGGTCGAAGAGTTCGTTGAGAGTACGGAGCGCGGACGCGGAGGCGACGGGGTCTGCGGCATAGACAGGGCGGAGTGTGGTCGCAACCGTTTGGCGTTGGATGGCGGTTAGTGCGCTGTCGGTATAGATGACGCTTCGGGTCGCTCGAATTTCGCGGGGACTGTTGTCTCCAAGTCTCAGGGCGATTTTGTCCGGCGTGAGATGCAAAGAGATCAGTGCAGACAAAATCACGATGGTAGCAAAAACCAATCCGGCTTTCGGGAGATTGATAGGTGACTCGTGGATAGGCTCTGCGTTCGAGGGCGATGCTGATGCCCGAACGCTCCTCTTAGCCCGTAACCGAAGGGGGAGTAGTTTCATCGTATATCGCCTTCCAAGAAGTAAGACGCAGAAGATTGCTCGGCGTTGCATAGATCGGGCAGAAACATATAACCTACTCACCTCTCGCGCCAAGTACTTTCAGTACCCGGCAAGAAAGTACAAGCGTCTTTACCTCACCCCCAACCCC
>CAZPZP010000390.1:0-4803 GCA_964591025.1 uncultured Chthonomonadaceae bacterium | reverse complement strand
TTATGTCTACTTGTAATTCTTATTATTGTTGTCTCTATTTACTATTGGTCTCAGAACAACCAATCTGCGAAGCAAAACAATCAATTGGTTGAAGCAGTCAAGCAGGGCATTACTCCATTGACTAAATCCCTTATAGATTTCACTACCCGACACTTTTTATGTAGACGCACATTTGACTACTCTTTCCCTGCGTCAAAGTCTACAGGACTGCTGAAAACAGGCTTCGATTGTTTGATTATCGGGATGCCAACCTATTTTTGCCCCGATGAAAATCAAGTGGTGCTTCTCAATCGGGAGACAAGTCCTGTTTGCAAAGCCATAGAGTACCAGACAAAAATAGGTATATAAAAAAGTGTCGGGTAGTGAAATCTTGATTAAAAATCGGCTTGCAAACTGAGAGTCTATCCGATGTATATACCTGCCCATTTTCGTGAAGATGACCGCGCTGTTCTGTTTGATTTTATTCGAGCGAACAGTTTCGGGCTTTTGGTGACGGCGGCTGGCAATGTGCCGACTGCCACGCATCTGCCATTCACGTTGGATGCCAATGCGGGAGAAAACGGCGTTCTCAGGGCGCACGTCGCCCGCGCCAATCCGCAATGGAAACAGCTCGAACCGAATCGCGAAATTTTGGTGGTTTTTGCGGGCGAACACTCTTATATCTCGCCGACATGGTACGAATCTGCGCCCAATGTGCCGACATGGAATTACACTGCAGTTCACGCTTACGGGACGCCGCGCCTTCTCACGGTTGACGAAATGCGCCCCCTGCTCGTAGAATTAACGAGGCAGTATGAAGGCGAACAGGGCTGGAAGCTCGACACCGTTTCTGCCGAATATACAGAGAGGTTAATACGCGCCATTGTTGGCATCGAAATCACCATTACGCGGCTCGAAGGCAAATGGAAAATGAGCCAGAATAAGAGTGCCGCTGACCAAGCCGGAGTGGTTCGCGGGCTGGAAAACCAGCCGAATTCAATGGCGCAAGCCGTTGCAGATACCATGAAATTCCGATTGCCCAACGACCCAATAACCCAACGACCCAATAACCTAAAGACCTAGCCATGTCCGACACCAAAACTCTCGACGACAAACTCATCAAGTGCATTCGTTGCGGCTTCTGCCTTGACGCCTGCCCGACCTTTCGCATTACGGGACAGGAGACCAAAAGCCCGCGTGGGCGCATCTATTTGGTGCGCTCGTGGCGCGAAAACGTCATTCCATTCGATGCAGGCATGGTTGACGCCATTGATACGTGTCTGGGGTGCTTGGCGTGCGAGACCGCCTGCCCGTCCGGTGTGGATTACAGTTACATTCTTGAGACTGCCCGTGCCGAAATCGAAGAGAAGAAAATGCGCCCCGCGACTCAGGCGTTTGCCCGCGCCCAAATGCTCGATATGCTGACTCAGCCGGGCAAATTGGTTTTCTCACTGAAAGCCGCTGGACTCTTCGGCAAACTCACGGGCGGCAAAATGCCGGGCTTTGCCGCGAAAATGCTGTCGGGTTCGGCGGATGTGTCGCTGCCGCTTCCGACTCCGCAGGGCGGCACGGCAAAAATCCATAACCTGCCCGAAAAAAGCCCTGCCATCGGGACAAAACGCGCCACTGTGGGAATTCTGGCGGGGTGCGTAATGCGGGTGTTGTTCGGCAATACCAACGCCGCCACCGTGCGCGTCCTCCAGAAAAACGGCTGTGAGGTTATCGCCCCAAGCAGTGCGGCGTGCTGCGGCGCACTCCACCTGCACACCGGATTTCACGACGAAAGCCTCTCGAAAATCCGCACACTGATTGACGCCTTCGCGCCCCATCTGCCAATGCTTGACGCGATCATTGTCAATTCGGCGGGCTGCGGTTCGACGATGAAAGAGTATGGCGAGCTGCTTGCCAGCGACGCCCAATACCGCGACAAAGCCGCCGCTTTCTCTGCCAAAGTTAAAGATGTCTGCGAATTTCTGTCGGAGTTGGGATTGGTTCCGCCGACCAAACCGCTCAATGCGACGGTCACCTATCACGATGCGTGCCACCTCGCGCACGGGCAGCAAGTGCGCTTGCAGCCGCGCCAACTTTTGCAGCAGATTCCCGGCTTGAAACTGGTTGAATTGGACGAAGCAGACACCTGTTGCGGCAGTGCCGGAATCTATAATATCACTCAACCCGAACTCGCGAAGCAGCTCTTGGAACGCAAAGTCGCCAATCTGCGTGCAACAGGGGCAACTGTTATCGCGACGGGCAATCCCGGCTGTCTGTCATGGATACAGCAGGGCTTGCAGGAGCAGGAACAGCGTCAGCGCGTGGTGCATCCCGTGGAACTTTTGGACGAGGCGTATGTCTGAACTTGTTTTCCGCCCGTATGGATTCCGCGATCTCTACGGCGTGATCTCTCTGCTCAATCTCGCCCTGCCGACAGAAGCGATCTCACCGGAACGCTTCACCGAACGTGTTCTGCTTGACCCGAATTTTAATCCGTCGAGTGCGGTTGTGGCAATGCGAAACGGCAAGGTTGTGGGGTTTATTCTGCCGATTGTCCGTAAGTATCCGCTCGAAGACGCCGCGCCCGATCTCGAACGCGGCTATATTACACTGTTCGCCGTCCATCCTGACCACCAAAATCAGGGCATCGGGACGGCGCTGTTCGAGGCGGTAGAGACGAATTTACGAGAGCGCGACTGCCGCTCGGTTCTGATTTCTCCGTATGCCCCGAACTACTGGTTTCCGGGCGTTGACAGCACTCTTTATCCCACAGCGATTGGGTTTCTCGAAAAGCGCGGTTATCAAATCACGGCGCGTCCGCTTTCCATGAGTGTTTCGCTGGTTGGTTATCGCCAATCGGAGTGGACGAAAGGGGCAAAAGAGCGGCTATTCTATTCTCGTGACGGGCGAATTATTCTTGCTCCCTTTGACAGAAGCCTAACCCTGCCGTTCACGCAATTTCTGGCGCGGGAATTTCCGGGCGACTGGCAGCGATACCTACGTGACGCCATGCGCGATATTTTGCAGGGGCGGCGCAGTCCCGAATCGGTGTGGCTGGCGGTGGACAGTCATGCGGCGGTGCTGGGGTTCGCGCAATTCGAGGGCGAGCGTTTCGGTCCGTTCGGCGTGGCGGCGAGCAAGCGCGGGCAAGGAATCGGGGCAGTTCTGCTCTCCCGTACTCTCGAACAGATGCAGCGGCAGGGCGTACAGAACGCCTATTTTGTCTGGTCGGACGACAAAACTGCTGAACGCCTCTATAAGCCCGTTGGCTTCACGGAAACGCGCCGATTTGCCATTCTCCATAAATCTCTTGTTGGGTGATTAGGTCGTTGGGTCATTAAAAACCAAGGCAGAATACATTCTGCCGTGACACGGCGGAATAAATTCCTCCGCTGGGGGCGTTCCGCCGTCCGTCCTTCGGACGCCAATCCAACAACCCAATGACCTAACGACCCAATCTGAATAAAGGTAACTATGTCCGAAATTATTCTCCCGAAACTCAGCATTGCCGAACCTGTCAGCCTGTTGCACCGTGTCAAAATCGTTGAAAACGGCGATCCGCTGGTGAATTTTTTGGAGCATTGTCCGGGCTTGATCCTCGATGTGCCGCGTTTTCATTATCGCCGCGAAACCGTTCTGCGACTGCTGGTTGCCGAGATGCTGTGTTGTGCCGACAAGAGTCTGCCGAAGGGCTATAGGCTGGCAATTGTCGAGGGCTGGCGTGCGCCGCATATCCAAAAACGAATGTATCTGGCGGTATGGGGCAGGTTCAAGGAGAGTCATCCTGAGTGGTCGGACGTGACGCTTCGGCGCGTGGTCAATCGGTTCACGGCTCCGATTGGGACGAAAGTTCCGCCGCCGCATTCAACGGGCGGGGCAGTGGATGTGATGCTGGTCAGAGAGGACGGGACGCTGTGCGATCACTGCTCACCCTATGATCGCTATGATCCCGCGTGCTACTCTTTCAACGCTCCCGGCTTGTCCGAAACTGCCCGACGCACTCGCGCCCTTCTCGCCGAGGCACTGCTTCCCACCGGGCTGACAAACTACCCTTCCGAGTACTGGCACTGGAGTTATGGCGATCAGGGCTGGGCATATCGCGGCAGACACCCGCACGCTCTTTATAACGCGATTACGCCCGACAATTGGGAGCCGGAACCCAATGATATCAACGAATTGCCCCTGCTCTGGATTGACGACTCCCTGAATCCGACTTCTCCAAAATAAACAGAAATCGCAAATTTCCTGCATACTAATTTTACAGTGTGTCATTTGCCAAAGAGCAACGCCTTCAACGTCCCAAGTCCCCCAAGAAGTCTGCCGCTCACAAAGGAGAGGACACCGAAAACGCCTCGGCTTCCTCCGACCTCCGGAAGCCCTACTCTTCGGGCGGGAAGAAATGTCATACTCTCAAAACCCAGATTGCTGTGCGTCCTGATGGCAGCATTGTCGCCGTCGCCGACAGTGTTCCCAGCGGAGTCACTCACGCCCTGACGCTGCTCCGACAGAGCAGACTGCTCGCCCTCCTCGACGTCGGCGAAGCCGCCATGATGGACAAGGGGTATAACGGCATCACCGAAAACTATCCCGATATGCCGCTGTATCTTCCCTTCAAGGCACGGCGCAATCATCCTCTGACGGACGAGCAGAAAGCCTACAACCAGTTTCTGTCGAAGTACCGCATTAGGCTTCTTGCATAAGTCAGCAGACAGAAACTGGTTGGCTTGCCGGGTACAGGAACGTACCCGACTCAAGTACAGTCGTCCTACGGACGAAATCCTCCCCTGCAACGTGATCACTCTCAAGAGAGGATTTGCGTCCGCAGGACGCCTG
>CAZPZP010000389.1:0-4807 GCA_964591025.1 uncultured Chthonomonadaceae bacterium | reverse complement strand
ATTTGATTCGAACCTGATTTCAACTCCACGCAAGGTTATTGTCCGTATCGGTAATTTTTGTTCTCGATCATTGTCTCGGCTTTTTGGATACGAGAATTGTTGAGCGGATGGCTGCGAATCCACTCTGCCGGTCCGCCGCCTCGCCGCTTCTCAGCACGCTCAAGCCGCTCGAAAAAGCGTACCATGCCATGCGGATCATACCCCGCATAGTGCGCGTAACTCAACCCGCGCCGATCCGCATCGTATTCATCTTCACGGCTGTATTTCAGCCCGACAAGTTCCGCGCCAAGCCCCGCAACCTGCTGAATGTTGGGATCGGGAACACCGAAAATCAGTAGCAACTGTGTGGCATATTGAGAGGAAATCTGCCGCGCCGCGTGCCGCCCGTTGACGTGTCCGATCTCATGTCCGATGACACACGCCAGCGCGTCGTCGTCATCGCCGAGCATATCGAGCAAGCCGCGAAAAATGTAAACGGGTCCGCCGGGCAGAGAAACGGCGTTGACGCTCGGCTCCTCCAATACTTTAAAGGCATACGGTACGTCGCGCTTATCAACATGAGGCAGAATTTTCTGTCCTATCCGACGCACACGCTCTGCGTCCGCCGACGATGTATCCACGCGATACGACATTTCGATTTGCCGCGATCCCTCACGCCCTAAATTGACCTCTTGCTTCGTCGAAAGAAAACTGCGCGTGCGGCAACCCGTCGTCCCAAAGAGACACAATACTGCGAGAAGCAGGGAACAGGGAATAGGGAACAGGGAACAGATTTTTTTTCTGCCCTCACCCCCAAAACCTCTCCCTAAGCAGGAAGCAGCGAGTAGGGACAACGCAAGCATTGCCCTGCATTGTTTCTCCCCCTCTCCCCCTCTCCCCCTCTTAGAGTGTCCTGTTCTCTGTTCCCTGTTCCCTATCATGGTCTTGCCTCTCCTTTCGGCGATGCTTCACTCTCCGTGATCGCCGCAACGGGGACTTTTTTTGCGGGTTTCTGCCCGTGATTTTCTGTTAACTGTTTGACGCGCCCTGCGACGAACCGTTCCATGCGGTTGAGTGCGAAGCCCGCTTTGCCGGGAAGCACGCCCAATCCGCCGAACGTATCTCGCGGGCGCAGGAGTAAAAGGCGGTGATTGATGCGCTCTTCCGGCAGCCACTTATATTTATAGGGTTCGTTGCCGCGCAGGAAGTCGAACTCGCTATGTCCCTCCGAGATTGCCATTCGGATAGCGTGCGCGGTCAATATCGTGCCGAGACTATATTTTGACAGTTCAGGCGAAAATCCGCCGAGGTAATAGAACGTGCGCTTGCCCGTTGCAAAGCAATATAATGCCGCATGGCAGACACCATCCAAATGGAGCAGATGAAGCCGCAGCCAGCCGTTCGCCAAGAATTTCGCTGCCGCGTCCCGATGAAACGCCTGAACTCGTTTATTGCCGAGAACGCCGGGCAGCCAGCGGGCATTCCACCGTTTTTGGTGCAGGTCGAACAAGGAGGTTAGTCCGTCCGGGAGCGTGCTGGCGTCCGCAGTCGTCAAAGAAACTTCGGCGAAAGTTTTCTCGGTCAGCCGTTCATAATAGCCGATATTGGAGCGAAATTTCTTGCTGAGACGTTTGGCGAATGCGTCCCATGTCGGCGGCAGGGTCACATACGGGCAGGGTTCGATAGGCAGCAGCGACTGATATTCGGGGGATCGCTGTCTCCACGGGCGAGCGGACATCAGCGGGCAGTCGGGGCGCAGGTGTTGCAAATCCGCCATATCCCAGCCCGAAATCTCCGTTTCCAATGCCAAGAGAAGCCGCTCGCACGCCTCGGTTTCGTATTCCGGCAGGGCAAGCGGCATGAGATAATCGCTGGAACCCGTACCAACCCAAGCGAGGCGGCGCAGGGGCGTTCCAAGATGGCGGCTGGTATAAAGAGGGGCGATGCCGACCAATTTTCGCACGCCGTTTTCGACGACATCGAACCGAATCAGTTTCAGGCGTTTGCGCGTGCCGAAGTGCCGCCACCAAACGCTGTTCCATTCCCATGTCTGAAACGGCGTGAGGGCAGTACACTGCGCTTGCAATGTCTGCCACTCGGTTTTCAATCGCTCGATGCCGTCATAGCGGGAAATCTCTTCGAGAATCAGCAAGCGTTCGTCCTATACTATCTCTTAAAAATGAGCCGGGTGATGTCATTGTACATCACCAGAACAAACATTACGCCGATAATCGAAAGACCGATCATTTGAGCAGTGGCGACCTCCCTGCTGGTCATTTTGCGCCGCCGCACAAATTCGATGCCGAGCAGGAGCAGATGTCCGCCGTCCAAAATCGGGATCGGCAGCAGATTCATCACGCCGAGACTGACGCTGATGCTTGCCGCTGTCCCAAACAACGGACCTAATCCCTCTTTGCCCATCTCGTGAACAACCGTCGCGATGGCAATGGGACCGCCGACATTCTCTCTGATCTCTTTGCCGCTTCGGAATACATTCAGAATGCCCTGCAAATTCGCTTTAAGAATGGCTGTCCCTTTTTCGACGGAACCCACCAGAGTATAGCGTCGCCATGTAAATTTTTGCGAACCGGGAGTCACTCCAAGCCGTCCCACCTTTTTGCCGCTCTCAGGGTCATCACTGGCTGAGGGTATGGCGGCGATGTCCAACATTTGCCCGCCCCGCTGGACTGTCAGTTTCACCGATTCGCCGGGACGCGGCTGAATCTGAGCGCGAAACGCCTCCCATGTCGGCGTTTCCACCGTACCGACGCGCACAATACGATCTCCATCTTTTAATCCGGCTTTATCGGCGACGCCGCCTTTAACCGTTTTGATAATGGAAAGAGTATCGCGATCATCGGGAAAACCTGTCGTGACGCCCATAAAGCAAAACAGAAAATAGCCGAATACGACGCTCATAAACGGTCCGGCGAAGATCACTGCCGCCCGCTGCCAGAGCGGTTTCTGATTATACCCGTTGGGATCGATACGCTCTGTCTGCTGAGACGCGCTGATCAGTGCTTCGAGATAGCGATGCTCGTCATCGTTGATGGCAGTACTTTCGAGCAGTGCCTGAATTTCGGCACGTCCGCCCGACGTCAATTCTCCGTCTTCCACCGATGCGGACGCCGCTTTCTGCACACGCTCGGAGATTTTCTCGAAGTCTACATTCTCGAACGATTCGGTACCCAAACCGCGCAGCAGTTTGATCTTGCCACTCGCAGATCGCTGAAAAATCGGTGCGCCATTGGAAATATCGTCTGGCTCCATTCCCGCAATCTTCACAAAACCGCCCAATGGAATTGCACGAACATTGTAAACCGTTCCGTTGCGTTCGCCGATACGCCAGATTACTTTACCGAAGAACAGTGAAAAATCCTCAACGTGCATCTTGCAGAGTTTGGCAACAACGAAATGCCCCCATTCATGGGCAATTACCAGAACACTGAGAATGGCAAGAAAGTAAAAGATTGAGATGAGAACTTGCATAATATTTCCGAGAGATGTTTATTGTCGAGAGATTTTTCAGAGTTTCGCGTCCAAAGGACGCTTGGCGGAACGCCATTCAGACGGGTATTTTCAATGCCCGTCCAAAACCGACACCCGAACAAACTCACGCGCCCACGTATCGGCGTTCAGGATATTGTCTAAGGTCGGCTCAACCGAGTCGTGTGCGTCCATCGCCAGCTTGATTTTCTCTCCCATACCAAGATACGAGAGTTTATGGTTCAAGAAAAGACCGACCGCCTCTTCGTTTGCGGCGTTCATCACGGCGGGAAGCGTGCCGCCCGTTTTGGACGCATGACGCGCCAAACCCAACGCTGGAAATTTGTCCTCGTCGGGAGCCTCGAACGTCAAATTCGCATAGGCACTCAACGGCATTCGCGGCAGTTCGGTATCGATCCGTTCAGGATAAACCAGCGCGTATTGAATCGGCAACCGCATATCCGGCAAGCCCAGCTGCGCCAGCGTCGAACCGTCTCGGAAACGCACCATTGAGTGAATAATTGACTGCGGATGGACGACAACCTCTACGTCGTCAATAGGCACATCGAACAGCCAGCGTGCTTCCATCATTTCGAGTGCTTTGTTCATCAGCGTCGCCGAATTGATGGTCACCAATCCGCCCATTGTCCACGTTGGGTGCTTCAACGCCTGTTCGGGCGTAACAGTTGCCAATGCCTCTTTCGGCACTGTCCGAAAAGGTCCACCGGAGGCAGTCAGCAATAACCGTTCAATACTCTTATCCGGTGCGCCTTGTAAGCATTGAAACATGGCGGAGTGTTCGCTGTCAATCGGCAGAATGCGGGCGTTTTTCTTCCGCGCCAAGTTCATCGTCACTTCGCCCGCCGCGACCAACACCTCTTTGCTCGCGAGTGCAATATCTTTTCCGGCATGAAGCGCGGCATGAGTCGGAGCGATTCCAATCGCGCCCGCCACCGCCACAATCACCATGTCGGCATCGGGCAATGCGGCGACCTCGCACATTCCTGCGATTCCCGCCGAAACGTGCAGGTTACTATTCGCACCGAGGCTTGCCCTGAGTTCCCCAAACTTCGATTCGTTGACAATACAGACGTTCGGGACGCCGAATTCGACTGCCTGCTGCGTCAAAAGGCTAACATTATTATTGGCAACTAGCCCGACAATCTCGAATTGATTTTGCAGACGGCGCACAATGTCGAGGGTCTGCGTGCCAATCGAACCCGTCGAACCTAATATCACCAAACGTTTCATAATATCCCTTTTTAGGTCATTGGGTCGGTGGGTCATTGGGTCATTAAAAAACTCAGCAAAATGAATTGTTACTGTCCAAATCTCGTTGCTG
>CAZPZP010000388.1:1859-4808 GCA_964591025.1 uncultured Chthonomonadaceae bacterium | reverse complement strand
CGGGTATCAGGAGAGGGGTTGGGGGTGAGGTAAAGATGCTTGTACTTTCTTGCCGTGAGTTTTCAACTCACGGATTTTGCCACAAAAAGGAAGTGTAACCGAATGGCGGCAGCGTGCGTCTGTTTGAGGCAGGAAACAAAGCGTCCGAGGGTGAAACAGCCTCTGACTATTATAGAAAATGGTATGGCAAGGAGTAACGGCTTGAAACGGACAGCAATCGGGCGCACTTTGGCGTGCCTTGTGGGTTTGTGGTTGATGGCATTGGCAGGAGCGTCGTCGGCGCAAACGGCAGTCTTGACATCGGCGAACAGCAAAATAGACGCCGCCAGTACCCCCTATCGCCTGACTTGGAAAAACGGGCAGGGCGAGTTTATTCGTGAGGCGTTCGGACCGCAGCCCGAAGCCCGCTGGTCGCTGGTGTTTCTGCACGCCGACGCCGGACCGAAAGGCTACTCTCGCTATCTGAACTGGTTTCTGGCACGCGGCAAGAACGATTATGCCCTGCTGTGGTGCTATATGAATCAGACGGGCAAAGAGTTCTGGTGCTGGCTCTATCAGTATCCGTCCAACCAACTCACAACGGTACGCTTCACAGGTGATTATGAATTTGTGCCGCCGAGCGAACCGATTCCGCCGATTTCAGTAGATGCTCTGAACTTTACAGTCGGCACGCGCTATGTGGGACCGGATTTCAAGTTTTTAGATTGGACGCGCAAAGAGGCAAGCCTGAAATCCATTGACCTCAAAGCCGTTCACAGCCCCGATACGCTTCCGAAAGAGAACGCACCCGTTCTCAAAACCCTGACCAATTTGAGCGGTTCGCCCCTGCACGAATTGCGCGTTCCCGCCGCGAACGGTTGGCGTGCCGATGGCTGGCGTGAATTGCACGCGATGGTATATGATCCCGCCAAAGACCCTTATTATGTGATCGCCTACTCCAATTCCAGTGTTGGCTATGTCGTAGACCTCAAGCGGGCGCAGACTTATACCGCCGATTTTGGAGCGACAATTACCTTTGGAGGCGACGAGACAAGTTTTGTGCGCCCGGTAGAGCCGCCGCAGGATTTGCTGGAAACGCGAGTCCAAAAGTTCGAGCCGTTCGAGGCGACGATGGTTTCCAGTGCCAAACACGAAAACCCCTATACCGATGTTCTGCTCGAAGCCGACATTAAAACGCCGGACGGCAAGCGCATCAAAATTCCCGGCTATTGGGACGGAAACGGAACATGGCGGATTCGATTCACGCCGACTCGCGTTGGAACGTGGTCGTGGCGCACCCGCTCCAACGATCCCGAATTGCACAGTCAAGAAGGGGAAATCGAGTGCGTCGCGGAGACTCAAAGTCGGGGCGGATTCTTCTTGGTGGATGCCTCCTCTGCCTATCGCCGCCATTTCATTCAGTCGGAACGCGCCCGCACACTTCCCACCGTTATCGCCGACGCTGTCCACTATAACAAATGGGAACGCAACAAAGTTTTGCCCGCGATCTCTTTGGTGACACTCGAAACTACGCTCCAATCTGATGCAACCGAAGCACTGGAGTATAGTGCGTTTCAGAAGCGAATGGATAATCTGGCACTGGCGGGCTTCAATCGCACCTATGGCGGCTATATTATAGACCCCGACGATTTCGAGAAGGGCGTGCAGAGCAACGAAGGCGGCAAGCCCTTCTTAGACAACAATCTCGATCAGCTCAACCCCGCTTATTTTCGTGCGATGGACAAGCGAATCTCTTACTGCAACGAAAAGGGAATTGTGCCGGATATTGGCATCGGAGCGTTTCGAGCGTTGTCAGCGAAGTATGATGAGGCGCAATTGCGGGCGATTTGGCGGTATCTGCTGGCGCGATACTCGGCATATAATGTGACGTGGAATCTCTTCGCGGCGACTAAAACGCCGTATACCGCCGAAGAGGAGAGCAAAATCGAACTGTTCGGCGGCATGACCGATCTCTATGATCCGGTGGGGCATCCCGTCACGTCTCCCGTCGCCTATCAGGGCAATATGCTCGTCGAGCCGACCAAAACGGAGCTTGACAAAAGCCAGTCTGCGAGTGAAAATAAGCGGTCTGCGGTTGTGGCATTGCCGTTTGAAGTGCCGTTTGCGGGGGGCAGATGGCAGAGTGTGATTACACTGTCTACCTCGAATCCCGCCGCGATTTGGGAAGCGTGGCGATACGATAAGCCGGTGATGGTATTGGATAACGGCGATTCGCCAATCGACTCAGAGGCGACTCGCCGTCGTATCTGGGAGATTTTTCTGCGGGGCGGAATGGCGATCAGCGGCGCGAAAACAACGGCAGAATCGCAATTGATCGAACCGGAGATTGTCGCTAATGCCGCCAAGTTCTTCAACCAAACGCGCTTCTGGCGATTGGAACCGCACCCCGAACTGCTCGGCGGTCCGCTCGAAGATGAGGCGATGCGCCGCCGCCGCAAGCGAATCCAACTGGAAAACGCACAAAACAAGAAGGGAACTGTTTCGGTTCCGCCCGCCAAAGCCGACGGTCCCATCTATCTTTTGGCGGATCGCGCCCGCGAATATGTTGTCTATTTTAGCAAGGGCGGCTCGGTTCTGCTCGATTTAATGGAGGCAACGGGTAAAATTCAGATGCGCTGGTTCGATCCGCGCACTGGCAAGTTCACAACAGAGGAAACGCTCATGGGCGGAGAGTACCATACCTTCACCGCGCCTGATACCAATGACTGGGTTTTGCACCTGACACGCCGCTAATCTTATGAAACCAACTCCGTTCAATCCCCTTCGTTATGCGATGATCGCCGCCGTGATTCTCAAAATCGCGGCGTTGATTGTCGTCATTGCGGCGATACCCTATCTGCCCCGAAACTTCTCGCCGGTCATCATCGGCATTCTCCTTGTCACAATCATCGTGCAGTCCTGCCTCTTGTTCCGCCGGAAGTAGGGTGATTGGGTCGGTGGGTGATTGGG
>CAZPZP010000388.1:0-1759 GCA_964591025.1 uncultured Chthonomonadaceae bacterium | reverse complement strand
GATTGGGGCGTTGGGCGATTGGGGCGTTGGCAATTCGGGTACAGGAACGTACCCGCCTCAAAAACAGACGTCCTGCGGACGAACCGCTTGAGAGATTTACATTTCCCTTAAGAGTTTCTGCCCGCAACAGCGTTTTGTGTAAAGCGATAACCTCACAATTTGTGCGTCCGCAGGACGTCTGTTTTTTAGGCGGGTACGTTTCTGTACCCGAACTCTATGACTTTCTCGCTGCACTTTTTGATTTTCCGACTTTCGGGGGAAATTTCCAGTATAATAAAAACCTAATGACCCAATCACCCAATGACCTAACAGCCTAATGACCCAACGACCCAACAATCCAACGACTCAACGCCCTATCCGCGTGATGCACTTTGCCGATACCCATTTCGGCGTGGAACTCTATGGCAGACTCGATCCCGAATCGGGACTGCATACACGCCTGATTGACTTTCGGAAATCGCTCGAAATGGCGATAGATAAAGCGTTAGAGGAGAGGATCGATCTGGCGGTTTTTGCCGGAGACGCTTACAAATCCCGTGACCCGCGCCAAACCGATCAGCGCGAGTTTGCCGCGTGTATTCGTCGCCTCACCGATGCCGGAATCCCTGTGGTACTTCTCGTCGGGAACCACGATATGCCCGCCATTCGCGGACGCGCCAACGCCATCGAAATCTATCGCACACTCGGCGTGACGAATGTTCATGTGATGTTCAAGCCAGAGATTATTGTCGTCGAGACTGCCGCCGGAAACGTCCGTATCGCCGCCATGCCTTATCTTATCAAAGGCTATTCGCTGGCGCGGGAAGAGTTTCAGGGCAAGACGATGGACGAGTCGCGGGAGATGATGGAGACAAAATACCATGACTATCTCGCGGGGCTTGCCGATGAGGTCAACGCCGCCAACGACGAGATACCGACGATTCTCTTGGGGCATTTTTGGGTGCAGGGCGCGAAACTTTCCGCATGGCAGGATGGCTATTTCAACAAAACCGAGCCGCAGGTTCCGCTCGCCTCGCTGCTTGATCCCGCGTTCGATTATGTGGCATTGGGTCATATTCACAAGCATCAGGATTTGAATCCCGACGGTCAGCCGCACGTTGTCTATTCCGGCAGCCCGGATCGAATTGACTTCGGCGAAAAGGACGAAAAGAAGGGCTTTGTGATCGTGGAACTTCGCAAGGGCAGCGCAGATTATCGCTATATCGAACTGCCCGGAAGCCGCCCGCTCCTCGACATCGAAGTGGATGCCGACTGCGACGAACCTACTGAAAAAATTGTCGGGGAGATCAAGCGGCATTCCCTGCGAAACGCCGTCGTCAAATTGACCTATAAAATCAAGGAGAGTCAGCAAGCGTTTGTGCGCGAAAAAGAGATTCGCGAGGCTCTGTCGGGCGCGTTTATGGTTGTCTCGCTGCATCGTAAAGTTCAGCGAGAGGGTGGACTGCGCCTTCCAATGGACGAAACGATGGAGGTGCGTAAAGCCCTCGGTATGTATATTGATACCAAAGAGACGCTCAAGCCGCACCGCGAACGCCTGATGAACTATGCTGAGCCGCTGTTTGCCGAACTCGCCGAAGAAGAGGCGACTCATTAACTCACGTTACGCACCGGAGGTTTTAAACCCCCGTCAGGAAAAAACAAACGTCTTTCAGACGCACCCATCCGCGTATGGACTCCCCTCTCCTCTGAACTTGTTCGGGTATAAGGAGAGGGGTTGGGGGTGAGGTAAAGACGCTTGTACTTTGTTGCCGGGTACTTT
>CAZPZP010000387.1:0-4814 GCA_964591025.1 uncultured Chthonomonadaceae bacterium | reverse complement strand
TGAGAGAAGCGGCTTCGCCGGTTTTAAGATTGGTTGTGAGGACTTGGGCTATTCGACGTTGCCGAGTGCCATGATCTCGCTGGTTTTGGTTTGGGTCTCCACGAGTTTATAGAAGGCTCCTTTTTTCTCCATGAGCTCGGCGTGCGTGCCGATCTCCGCGATTTCGCCCTTCTCCAGAACGATCAAGCGGCTGGCATTTCGCAAGGTTGAAAGTCGGTGCGCGATGGCAAATGTCGTGCGCCCTGCGATCAAGCGTCCAATGGCTTCCTGAATCTGCTTCTCGGTTTCTACGTCAACGGAGGAAGTCGCTTCGTCGAGAATGAGAATGCGCGGATTGTGCAGAATCGCTCGTGCAATTGAAACGCGCTGACGCTCGCCGCCCGACAATTTCGAGCCTTTTTCACCGACGACGGTATCATAGCCATCGGGTTTGGACAAGATGAAGTTGTGAGCGTTTGCCGCTTTCGCCGCCGCCATAATCTCCTCGAACGGCGCGTCGGGTTTGCCGTAAGCGATATTCTCTGCGACGGTTCCATTGAACAGAAACGGCTCCTGCAAAACGATGCCGATCTGGTTTCGCATGAGATGCAGATCGATGTCGCTCGCCTTTACGCCGTCAATGATAATCGCGCCCGCGTCCGGCTCATAAAAGCGGCAGAGCAGGTTGATTGTTGTGGATTTGCCCGCGCCCGATTTGCCGACAAGCCCGATCATCTCGCCGGGTTTCGCAGTGAAGTTGATGCCTTTGAGAATCGGGTTGGATTTGTCGTAGCCGAAGCGCACATTGTCGAACTGCACTTCGCCGACGATCTTGTGATCCACGCCGGAAGTCTGCTCACTCGCCTCTTTCTCGGCGTCCACGATCTCGAAAATCCGTTCCGCACCCGCCATCGCCCGGCTGAACCATTGATTGAGTTGCCCAAACCATTGGAGCGGTCCATAGATCAGCCCGATATACGAATTGACCATGATGAAGTTGCCGAGCGAAAGTTCATTGTTGTAGACCATCCAGCCGCCGACCATCCAGTTGATCAGCCCGCCAAGCCCGACAAAAAACGTCATTGCGCCGAACACGGTGAACCAGCGCGTATCCGCCGCGACACCGGCGTCTCGCAGTTCCGTGTTACGCTGTCCGAATTTGGCAAACTCGCCGTCCTCTTTGGCAAACGCTTTCACGACGCGAATTCCGGTCAGCGATTCGTTGAGGTGCATATGGAATCGCGCCCATTTTTGCCCGACGCGGAAATACATCTGCGAAATCGGCTTCCAGAACAGCGCACTCACGAGCAGAATGATTGGAACGGGTGACAGCACTGCTAATGCCAGCATCGGCTTGATGAAGAACAGATAGGCGATAATCCCCACGAGCAGGAGTGCGTTGGAGGCGAGGTAGGGCAAGCCGTCTACGAGAAAGCCCCAGACGCGATCCGTGTCCTGCGTGACGCGGGAGGTGATCGCACCGACCTGCTTCTTATCGAAGTAACTGACCTGCAAAAACTCGATGGCGCGATACACACTGGAACGCAAGTCTGCCGCGATGCTTCCCGCTAATCTCGAAATCACACGCCCTGTGGCGATTTGGACAAGCGTCGCAACCACCAGCACGCCGACCCAAATTCCGACATAAACCAACAGCATATGCTGATGCGCGTGCGCGAGCAGAACTTGGTCTATGATCTTCTGTTGGAGTTTCGGCGGAATGAGATTGACGGCGGTTGTGACGAGTGAGAACAGCGTCAGCGTGACCGCTTGCTTCTTGTAGGGTCCAAGGTAACTCAGGACACGAAACAGCGTTTTGCGCCGATTGACACACGCCGGACATACGCCGTCTTTTTCCGGCAGAAGGCGCGTGCATTTCGGACAGCGGGTTCGCTCCTGCTTGAGATTGATGCTGAACGGTTCGCCCTTCGCCAGTTGTTCGATGCCGCGTGCCGCTTCGCTGAACTTCGCCGCAAGGGAAAGCGAATAGGAGACAATCGGCAGAATCTGTCCCGTCTTTGTCGAGACTTCGAGGCGTCCGCCGCCAACAAGCGGTTCGTTGCGTGCGGAGGCGATGTCTTCGACGGGAATCTGGAACGAGACCGCGCCACCCGCTTCGAGGACGCGCACGGTCTCCTTTGTGACTTCCAAAACGCGCTTGCCGAACACGCCTTCATACGCGAAATCGGCTTCGAGGCGAATGAGAATGTCGCTTGGCGTTGAAGCGACGGGGGGATTATTTTCTTCTTCGGGGGACTGCAAAGATGCGGTCTGAGCCATGAGGTTCCTCTTTCACTCGTCCTGACAGGAAAGCACGCAGAAACATTGCAGAGAGTGCAAAAATGTAAGCAAGCGTCTACATTATGACTGCTGGGCGTCTCCTCTGTCAATCCCTTGTCGCCCCAAAAAGTTCAAACGCTAAAGAGAAAAAGGCTCCACCAATAGAAAACCCGACCTACTGCGTCAACAGTCGTCGGGCTGAAACTTACTATATGGAACAATCTTTGTCTGAGATAAAAAGAAGCCCAGACTCTATAGCAAATCAAACGCCATCATTATTCCCGCAAGTTGAGTATATTCGTTGTCATTAAATACCAAAATCGGTTTACCCTCAAAATCTGCTAATGCTTCACCAATTGGAGTTTTCAGAGTGTGACGTTTTGGCTCGTCAAGTTTAATCGTTGTTGCTTCTAATTTCGCCGCCAAACGATTTCTTCTTTCCTTACCAATATGCCCCTGAAGATACTTGGCGATTTCTAAATCTGAAACCAAACATCATTGCTCACTTGAGGTTTTTACAGGGAGATAGGAGAATGAAGACGCCAGCATTCGTTGACGTATAAAACTGATAGGTTGCCACAAGGCTGCACAGACAGGATTGGGAACCATATAATCGCTGATGAGTTTGTTTTCTTCCTGCGTTCTCAAAGCGTCCTCCAATACAATCGCAACCTCGATAGCATGGCTCGTCAAATGCCTTGCGAACGCGCCTATATGCAAGGCATCGTTTCGGGCTTCGGTAACGATATCATATAGCAAATTAAAAGGCGTATGCACATCTCTGTGTTTGTTTGGAACGTAGTTTGCTAAAGGAGAATCATCAGCAAACTTCTTAATCTCAGACTGATACTGCCCTAAACTCCGCATCTGTCCAGTCAGAACAATACCTAAGCGTTCGATCACATAAATAATCTCGTCAAAGGCTTCTGCATCCCTCAGAGCGTTATCTCGTGCTTGTCGAAATTGTATACGAAAATCGCGGGCGGTCTCAGAGTTCATTCATCCCCAGTCTATGCTCTTCCAAAATTTGGGGAGAGTTATAGTTCATCAATGCCGATTACCTGAATTGCGTGCCAGCGCATAAGGAATCATCATACAGCATCCAATTACTACACCAAATATCGCATTTTTGTTTGCGCCATCTTTGATGGTTCCCGGAATTTGGAGTCCAGCCGCTCCCATAGCACCCTGACTTGACAACCAAGCATCTGCGCCCGCATGAGCATTATTACAGCCAACGATACTCCCCATGATAACAAGCAGACCGAATACTGCCAAGACCCCTGAAAAAACACCGCCAGCAATTGCAGATGTGTTGGTTCTTTCAGGAGGTGTATAATTCGGTGTATGTATAGAGGGGGCAGAATAACTTGGCGTAGCAGTTGCTTGTCCACATTGAGCGCAAAATTGTGCATTCGGCGTCAATCCTATCCCACATTTTGAGCAATAAAGGTTCGGTGATGCTGATGGCTCTGGCTTGGCTTTCGGTTTCCATGCCTCAGTGCATTCGGGACAAAATCCCCCTTGTTTTTCAGACTCAGAACGAGGTATTTGTTTTCTGCATTGAAGACAGAAAACGGGGTTCATAGTATCATCGGGAGAAAAAGCATATTGAGAATCCATATCGTTTGGCTCGTGAAAAAGACCTCCGCTCAAGTCCGTCCATTTTACTTGATTTTTGGTAGGCTATCAAGCATTTCAGTAAGGGAAAGGGCTGATAGTTGAGGCACAAAAGCAGTTTCGCCAAGAGATTTTGTCTCAGGCTTGAGATTTTGGAGAAAGGGCAATTGCTTTTGCTCGTTGTCATGGATTATTGGCGCGTTCTCTACAACGCGGAGAAAATCCGGCGCATTCGTGGAGCAGTCTCAGGTGTTGGTGTCAGCGATTGCCTCTGTCATCTCATTACTGCGGACAATCAAAGTCTGAAGAAATGCCACGGTCTCCGGTGCTTGCAAAACCTCTTTGAGTATCTTAATAAACTCATCCTCGGAATGCGCCTCTTTACTCTCTACCGATTTTTGGACGGGTTTCAGTTGTGGGTTTTTCCACCTGCGCGGTTGCGAACTGAGTGGATTATATCGCTCTTCTACTTCTTCCATCTCTGTTACACTCAACCCTTGAGCAGACACTTTGACAGGGTAATATTGCTCTTTGTCATATTGAACACTCAAAAGACGGTGACGGAAATTATGCAAAGTAGGCGCGATAATATCCAAATTCAGTATCTCTTGCCGTTCGCCCTTCACTGTCGTCACTTCCGATCTCAACACCCCTTCCGTCATTGGGCTAAGTTGAGACGCCTGAACACGAAGAATAGCAATCGGCTTCAACACTTTGGATTTCAGTCCAGTCGAAGACCACAAATTTGGGATCGTTTCCAGCATCGCACACCTCACAGTTCCAATTGAAAGTATATCGGCAGATGGTCTGAACCCGCCGTCTTATTCGGCATTCCGCCCTGCGCCAGCAGCGATTCTTCTCCGTCCGAATCCAATATCTTCAAATCACGAAGCGAGTGCATCAGTTCCGGGCGAAGCAAAACCTGATCGTACAGA
>CAZPZP010000386.1:0-4838 GCA_964591025.1 uncultured Chthonomonadaceae bacterium | reverse complement strand
GTATTTTCAATGCCCGCACACCCGGCAAAATCTCAGCAACGAGATTTGGACAGCGGAATGAATTCCTCCGTACAAAATGAGTTTTGACACAGATTCTAAGGACTGCATCTCTTTTTCATCTGAAAAACGCTGCTGATTTATTTGGCTATCAATCTTCATACGCCCGCATTTCTTATTTTGTCGAGAAGGCATAGAGGAAACCATCGTCGGCTCCAATGAATACATTGCCGCCGCTCAGAGTCGGCGAACTCATTACGGGTGCGCCGATCTGGTATGACCAGCGTTCGCGTCCATCGCCCAACCCGACCATATAAAAGCGTCCATCTTCGGAACCGACCAATATCTTATCGCCGCACACCAGTGGCGAACTGTCCACTTTGCCGCGTGTGCGAAAATTCCAAATCTCTTTGCCGTTGGTGCGATCCAGACAATGCAGCCGTTTGTCGCGCCCACCGATAACGACGCGGTTCGAGGTCAATGCGGGAGAAGAGAAATAAGGGAATCGCCGATCCTTGAATGACCAAACGGTTTGCCCTGTGTCGGCGTTGATATTGACAACTTCGTTTCCGTAATGTCCAAGATAGACGTTCGCGCCTTCAACCGCCGCCGAACCCGCGATATACTCTGCCACTGGAATGGAACGAATCTTTTTCCCGTCCGCGAAGTTGACGACATGAAGCTGCCCATCACAGCCGCCGAAGAATACGCGCCCGCCACTGACTACCGGCGAACCATTGATATAGTTTTCGGTCTCATATTTCCAGACCAGTTTGCCCGTCGCCGCATCTACGCAGTGCAAAAAATTGTCATAACTCCCGACGACGATCCAATTTCCGCCGCCCCTTGACGCGGGAGCCGCCGCCGCTCCGCCCATGATTTTGTCGTCGGTTTTGTATGTCCAGCGCGGCGTTCCCGTTTTAGCGTCGAAGGCATAGAGTTTGCCGTCCGAAGCCCCAATCACGACCAAACCGGACACAAGGCACGGCGTCGCTTCGATTTTGCCGCCCGTTTTGCGCGTCCAGAGTTTTTTGCCCGTCTTCTGACTGATGGCGTAAACGGTTTTGTCGCCGGAACCGAGATAGACCCGCCCATTCTCCGCGACTGCCGCTGAAACGACAGGTCCCGCCGTCTTGAATCGCCACGCAAGTTTGAGGGAATTAGGAAGAGTTCCAGTTGCTATTCGCGTAACGCGGTTCATGGTTTGCGCGGACACTTCACCACAGAGACACAGAGACACAGAGACCGCACAGAGAAATTTGATCACCACACTGATACTCATTTCAACAAAGTTTGCGCGTCCGAACGAACGCTTGGCGGAACGCCGCCATGTCGGGTACTTTCAGTACCCGCATCTTCTACAACGCCGCCCGATACAGAGATTGGAAATCTGCGACCGTCAACGGGCGCGGATTGAACTGCGCCGTCCATTGTTTCATCGCACCCTCGGCAAGTGCCGGAATCGCCTCTGCCGTGACACCGCACTCAGAAAGTTTTGTCGGTAATTTCGCATACGTGAGACAGTCGGTGATTGTTTGCCCTAATGCTTCTGCCGCGTATTCCAACTCCAGCATGGAGATGATCTCCCGCCGTTCAAGTAGTAGGTCAAAGTAAGTCTGTTGAACTTCGGGCAGTGCGGCATTGAACTGCATTACGTGGGGCAGCATAATCCCGACAGCTATTCCGTGAACCGTCTTGAATTGTGCCGTCAGTGGATTCGCACAGGAATGCGCCGCACCGAGCATACTGTTTTCGATGGCAAGCCCCGCATAAGTCGCCCCAAGCAGCATCGCTCCCCGCGCCTCGATGTCATTGGGAGAGTCCAAAACGCGGACAAAATTCGGAAGGAGCAATCGGAACGCTTCACGCGAATATAAAAGGGAGAGAGAGTTTCGTTTTGTTGTGACGGCGGTTTCGACAGCGTGAACAATGGCATCTATGCCGCTGATCGCCGTGACAGAAGCAGACAGGGTAACGGTCAATTCGGGATCGAGCAGGGCAATTTTGGGCGTGGCTTTTGGGTCGCCGCACGCCATTTTTGCGTGGGTTTTCGCATCGGAGATCAGCGCGTAAGATTGAACGTCGCTTCCGGTTCCAGCAGTAGTTGGCACGGCAATCATCGGCAGCATCGGCTTGGCGGCTTTGTGTGATCCCCAATAATCGTGCATTGTGCCGCCGTTGGTCAGCAGAAAGTTCACGCCTTTGGCGGTATCGAGACTGCTTCCGCCGCCAAGTCCGACAAGAAAATCAATCTCAGCGTCGCATGCCATATCGCGGCACAGATCAACATCGTCGGTTGTCGGATTTTCGCGCACCATATCGAATACGGTGACCGCAAGCCCCGCCGATTCGAGCAGAGTTTGCGCCCGCTCCGCATAGCCCGCTTTAACGATGCCGGGATCGGTGACGAGCAACACGCGCCCCGCTCCGAGTTCTGACGCAAGCGTGCCAAGTTGTGAGAAGCTGCCCGCCCCGAACACAAGGCGTGTGCAGAGCGTATGGTCGAATGGTGTCAGGTTCATAAAATCAAGGCAAGGAGACCCCTTGCGTTCTCGCAGAGGAGTTGTCACAAATACGACTGAGGCGAATGCCGAGACCGACAAAGACACAGCCGACACCGAGACCAATTCCCAATCCATAGCTGAAGGTTTGCAAGGCAGGAGCGAACGCCAAGGTTCGCATTTGGGAAGAGAGCTGAGCATAGGCAGTAGACGCGCCAAACAGCAGCATGATGCAGATACTGAGAAGCGTAATACGACCAACGATATGAGACATTGTGCGAAATCCTTTCTACAGTAGGAGCGGAATAGGCAGATCATGCCGCCCATTGATTAGGAGATCAATAGCGATTCATTCGCTCATACAAAGATCAATGCAGGAATCGTGCCAATGGCGACGTTCGCGAAAATGTCACAGGGAAGAAGAGAAGAGATAGAACCACAGGGAACACAGGGACAATGCAACAAGCATACGTTTGATTTTTGCATTGCTTTCCGTGTTCCTTTTGTTACTCCTTTTCTCCTCTTCTACAACGAGGCGATGGCTTCGATCTCTACGTCCACATCAAGTGGTAAACGCGCCACTTGAACGCAGGAGCGAGCGGGCTTGATGTCGCCGAAATACTCATTGTAGACAGCATTGAGACGGGCGAAATTGTTCATATCCGCCAAAAATACAACCACTTTGACGCAATTTTCCAGCGTCGCACCCGCGCCTTTGAGAATGGTTTCGACATTGGCGAGACACTGCCGCGTTGCCGCCTCGAAATCGTCACGAATAACCTCTTTGGTTTCGGGGTTCATGGGAACCTGTCCCGAAACAAAAATCAGATTGCCGGTCACAATTCCCGGCGAATAGGGCGCACCCGAAACCGGTGTTCCCGCGTAAATTGGCTTCTTATCCATTGTTTTTCTCCTCAAATCGGTTGATACGGTAGAGTTTACCAGAGAGCCGAAACTTTTTTCTGGAATTTTTTTGGAAGCGTGCAACTTTTCCTGCTATGCTCCTGTCAAGGCAAACAGGCGAAGAAGCCAATGCTCCAAAAAGGGCGGGCTTTTGCGTACTTTTGAGACCAGCCGGGGAGGGCGAGACCACAATGATGTCCTTGACGCCAACCGACGAAAAACTGGTTGCCCGCACATTGGCGGGCGACAGGAACGCCTTCCGCACGCTGGTAGATCGGTATTACAATATCGTGTACCGTTTGTGCCGCAGCATTGTGCGAAATGCCGAAGACGCCGAGGACGCCACACAAGAGGTTTTTGTGCGGGCGCATCAGGCGTTGGGTCAGTATGCGGGGCGGGGGGCGTTTGGCGCATGGCTTCGCCGCCTGACCGTCAATCACTGCCTCAACCGCGTTCAATCGGCACAAGCCAAAGCGAGCGCACGCGGCTGCTCACTCGAATTGCTCGCGGAGACGCTTCCGGCATCCCACTCCGATGATCCGGAAGAGCGGCTCCTTCGAGCGGAAGAGCGCAACCGCATCAAAACCGAACTGGAATTTTTGCCGCCACAACAGCGTGCCGCCTTGGCATTGCGCCTGTTGGACGGATTATCTTACGAAGAAATCGCCGACTTGATGGGCGTGCCGGTCAACAGTGTGCGGTCTTGGCTGCACCGAGGACGGGCGCGACTTCGAGAGGCACTGCAAGAGGTCATAGAATGCTGAACCGTCATAAGGTTACTGAAAATCTGCCGACACAGGCAGCCGATAATGCGACGTTTACCGTCGTTGTCTCACCCGTGATGTCGTCAGCGTCCTCCGTTTCCATTCTCGAAGCGGATGACGTTGACGGCGGCGATCCCTGCGCGTATGTACGAACGCAACTGTCCGATTATGCAGACGATGAACTCAACCCAAGCCAAGCACGGTTTGTCGAGAGTCATCTGTCTGATTGCCCAAAATGTGCGGAAATGCTGAATGCGATTTTTCAGACGGACGACTTACTATTACGGGAGTGGCGAGATGACTCGCCGCTCCCGTCGTCATTACAGAGAAACCGCGCCATAGACAATATTATAGACGCGCTCCCGCCAGTACCTGAAACTCAGCCGATATTCTCATCTAAACGAAGACACGCCCGCGCCCGATGGATGCGTTTTTCCACAGGAATCGCCGGATGTGCCGCTTTTTTCGCTATGCTCTACTCCAGTTACCGCCTTGGCTACGAACACGCTCTGAAACGTCCATATACGGCATCCAGCCCGTCTGCTTTACTTTCCTCGGAGACACCCTAAACAAGCCAAAAGGCAATCCAAAAATAGCCCCGTGCTTTCCGTCGGGGCTGCCATATCGCCATTGTTCGCTTGGTACAGATCACGCCGCGCCCATTAGACCTCTT